>NZ_LWGJ01000370.1:0-796 GCF_001635845.1 Oleiphilus sp. HI0132
ATATGTTTTGTTAAACCCAGTGATGAGGATAGGGAATTGAATACAGATTTTTTGAAAGATCTAAACGAAAAAGCAAAGGAATCACTGGCGCCTATGAGTAAAGTTGGTGAGTTAATGACCAGCTCTATGCAGGAAACCTTCAAAGCACAAATGGAGTCGGCGAAAAAATATTCAGACTTTGCATCGGCCCGTTTTAAAGCATTTACCGAAGTAAAGGACCCTGAGTCTTTACAGGATTTCTTTAAAGAGCAGATGGAAGCTTTTGGCGAGCTAAACGAGCAGATGATGACTGATATTCAAGCACTTAGCGATGCTGGAAGTAAGTTTCGTGAAGAGTTGGAAGAAATTATGAAGTCGGCTTCAGAGCCCAAAACTGAAGCAAAACCAGCTGCTAAAGCGACAAGTAAAGCAAAGTAGTGGTATGACAATGAAGGCCAGTACTACTTAGCAGTTCTGGCCGTTCATGACTTTTTTCGCAGNCACTTTCTCCATACCGCTATCTATACCTCTAGATTGGGTATTTAGCCCTTTTGGCTGCCTGTTCTATAAGAATAATTAGGAACACGCTCTTATGACGAAAAACCTTTTTGATAATCCCTATTGGAAAATGAGTGCCAAGGCAATGGAAGAAAGCCAGCGCGCTTTAACTTACCTTTCAACTCAATTGAATGAAGAGCATGGTAGCTTGCAGGCTGTTGCCAGTGATGCTACAGAGTCTTATCTAAAGTATGTCCAAGAGGTTGTAAAGCATCCTTGGGAAACGACAAAGCAAACGGCAGACTTGGGCAAGAATTAC
>NZ_LWGJ01000371.1:0-1794 GCF_001635845.1 Oleiphilus sp. HI0132
CGTACAACGAACAAGATTCTTGAGGCATACCTTAAGGCTAAAGGCGTTGCAGAAAAAGATATCATGATCAACTACACACCTTTCGGTCACTCTGATTGGCAGTCAATTGTTTCAGACATCAAGAAGTTCGGTAGCGCAGGTAAGAAGACAGCGGTTGTTTCAACAATTAATGGTGATGCAAACGTTCCTTTCTATAAAGAGCTAGGTAACCAGGGTATTTCTGCTGAAGATATTCCAGTGGTTGCATTCTCTGTTGGTGAAGAAGAACTGTCTGGTCTAGACACTAAGCCACTTGTTGGTCACTTGGCAGCTTGGAACTACTTCCAAAGCGTTGAAAGTGATGTAAACGAAGAGTTTATTGCAAACTGGAAGTCTTACATCAAAGACGACAAGCGTGTGACTAACGACCCAATGGAAGCGACCTACATTGGTTTCGAAATGTGGGCGAAAGCAGTTGAGAAAGCGGGTACTACTGACGTAGACGCAGTTGAGCAAGCTATCTTGGGTGTATCGGTACCTAACCTGACTGGCGGTACTGCTGTTATGAATACTAACCACCATTTGAGTAAGCCAGTTTTAATTGGCGAGATTCAAGAAGATGGTCAATTTGAAGTGGTTTGGGAAACTAACGGTGAAGTAATTGGTGATGCTTGGTCTAACTACCTACCAGGTTCTAAAGACCTAATTGCTGACTGGACTGACCCGGTTAAGTGCGGCAACTTTAATACTAAAACAGCTAAGTGTTCTGGTCAGAACTTCTAAGACCTGAGCTTTAGCTAGCCGGAAACATTTATTCGGCAACTTAAAAGGGGAGCACTGTCCGGTGCTCCTCATTTCTAAACCTACAACCCCGTAATTTCCCTATGATGTTTGGCTTCAGATCATATCTGAACAGACACAACAGGGAAGTTGCGTGTTAAATGAACCTAAAATGGAGTACAGCGGTGAGAATCCTGCCCTTTATTCTTGCGATAATGTTTAGCTTGGTGTTCAACCAAAGCTATGCGGCATCGAACGCCGAGAACAGTCCAAGCACTGTTGCGACAGCAATAGATAGCGAAACCCAAGCGCTCTTAAGCAAACTGACGAAAGCCAAGCTTAAGAAGATTATTCCGATCTTGAAAGACTTGGAAGCACACGCAGGGGAAACCTTGCTCCCCATGTTTCAGGTGATGCTAAAGGGGCAGCTTCATTATCTTAAGAAAGACCGTAACTCACTTATGTCGGTGAAAAAAGTTGATGGCGAAAAAGTCTTTCACGAAGTTTTCACCGGTGCTGAGTTAGAGCCATTGAAAAAGAAACTCTACAAGAAAGTTCGTGTGAATAACAAAGTGCGCTCTTATCTCCGTGGGGCAATTGCACGTATTCAGCTAAGTGCAAAGGACCCAGAGTTGCGTCTTTCAGCGCTCACTTCTTTACTATCAAGTTTGGATGAAAGCCTGATTGAAGCCATTCAAGCAGTGAAAGTGTCTGAGCAAGATGAAGAAGTATTGGAAATGATGGGGGTTGCACTTGCTATTTATGCCTTAGAAAACAGCAAAGTTCGCGAAGAACGACTGGCGTCAATTGAAACCCTGGCAGGTCGTTTGGAAAATGAGATTAAGAATCTGCTCGCCAAAATTGTTGAAAATGATAGTGATGAAGTCGTTGTGGCGGCGGCACAAAAGGCGTTAACACTGATTGAAGATCGAGTCGCTAACTTTCAGTTTGTCGATAAGCTCTTTTTCGGATTGAGCTGAGGTTCTGTCCTTTTGCTTGCTGCAATTGGCCTGGCAATTACCTTTGGCGTTATGG
>NZ_LWGJ01000372.1:0-1491 GCF_001635845.1 Oleiphilus sp. HI0132
GGTATCACCTTCTGCACAAGAGACGGTTACTTCTTGCCCATCGCGCAATACATCACTGGCATCACCACAACCAACAACAGCAGGAATCCCGAGCTCACGCGCAATAATCGCAGCATGGCAAGTACGGCCACCACGATCTGTCACGATAGCTGAAGCACGCTTCATTACCGGCTCCCAATCCGGATCAGTCATGTCTGTAACGAGTACATCACCGTCCTGAACCTGATCCATGTCAGCAATATCATCAACGACTTTCACTGCGCCACTACCGATCTTGTGACCGATACTGCGCCCTTCTACGACAACGGTTCCGGTCTCTTTCATTAAGTAGCGTTCTAGAATAGCAGTACTAGAACGACTCTTAACCGTTTCAGGGCGCGCCTGAACAATATACAACTCACCGTCATCACCATCTTTTGCCCACTCGATATCCATCGGGCGATCATAGTGTTTCTCGATAATCAGCGCTTGCTTGGTCAGCTCATTGAGCTCTTCATCACTCAGTGAGAACTGTTTGCGCTGTGCCATATCAACCTTGACGGTTTCAACCAGTGAGTCACTATCATCCTGGCTATAGACCATCTTGATCGCTTTGCTACCCAAGTTACGCTTGAGAATTGCTGGGCGACCAGCTTCATAAGTGGGCTTATGTACATAAAATTCGTCTGGGTTCACTGCACCCTGCACGACAGTTTCACCCAAGCCATATGAGGAAGTGATAAACACCACATCTCTAAAGCCGGATTCGGTATCGAGGGTAAACATAACACCGGAGCTCGCCGTCTCACTGCGCACCATCTTTTGAATACCAGCGGACAATGCGACTTCACTATGCTCAAACTCATGGTGAACACGATAAGAGATCGCTCTATCGTTATAAAGCGAAGCAAAAACTTCTTTAACCAGAGCTTTAACTTGTTCGATTCCGGTAACATTCAAGAAGGTTTCTTGCTGACCAGCAAAAGAAGCCTCAGGCAAATCTTCGGCAGTGGCGGAAGAACGAACTGCAACGGCCAAGTTTTGATTTCCGTCTTGTAGCTTTTTGAAAGCATCTTCAAGCGCCCTATTGAGAGCCTCTTGAAACGGAGCCTCCATCACCCAGCCACGAATTTTGGCACCACTTTCTGCNAAGGCTGTAACGTCTTTTACATCGAGTGAAGCAAGCTCTGCATTGATACGCTCACTTAAGCCGTTCTCTGATAGAAAGTCCCAATATGCCTGAGCCGTTGTAGCAAAACCGCCCGGCACCCTTACCCCTACAGAAGATAGATGACTGATCATCTCGCCGAGTGAAGCATTCTTTCCCCCCACTCGATCAACATCGTTCATACCCAGTTCATCAAACCAAATAATGTAGTCCTGCAAGGCTTATTCTCCTGTACATTAGCGAAATACTGATAATTATGCGCTTTACCTAACGCGAGCAGGTGTGAATTGTAACACTTTATGCTAACTTATTTGAATCAATCCTCGGCTTCAAAATAAGGTTTT
>NZ_LWGJ01000373.1:0-809 GCF_001635845.1 Oleiphilus sp. HI0132
TCACTACCAGAGTTTGGGGTGTAGACAGTAACCAAGTAAAAGCCGTCATACTCAGCAGCAATCACTCGACCTTCCTGATCGTGCTCTTCAATTCCCATATCGTATTGGACAGAAATAGGTGCGTGTTTGGTCAGAATAGCTGTGCCTGAGTAGCCTTTCTTCTCGGCAGAGTTACAGTAGATATGATAGCCCTCAAGATCTTTAAGTGCTTCCATCACCTGATCATCCTGGGCTTTGGTTTCTTGCAAGCATAGAACATCTGTTTCCATAGATTCGAGAGAGGAGAGAAAGTCTTTCTTCATCACCGCTCGAATACCGTTAACATTCCAAGAAACCAATCGCATTATAAAACCTCTCTTTAAATCAAATAACGTACACCAATTAATGCTCGCTAGAGCAGACGTACAGAAACGAGGGAGAGAGTTTAGTGAAAAAGGTTAAGGAAGAACAGGCTTAGGCACGATTTCGCAAATGACAGGTCAGTGGGTTCGCCGTAATTTGGTGTACACGAACCACCCTGTTATGGTGGTGAGGGAGTGTGGGGCCTTATAGGGTGCGCACTGCGCACCGCTAGTCGTGGCAAGGAGGCCTAGGGCGCTACGAGCCGCTGGCCTCATTAATGTCAGTCACATTCTGAGGATTGCTCAATTCCTCTAGAACTTCTGGTTTGCCCTTACATGCTTGAATAATCAGCTCCTTATGCTTGGCAAGTAAGAGGCCAAAGGATTCTGCTTGAGCTTCATCTACACCCGCTATTTGGCTTTCAATTAAGGTCGTAAATTGCTCACCAAGCTCTAGCATTTTGTCGT
>NZ_LWGJ01000374.1:0-1040 GCF_001635845.1 Oleiphilus sp. HI0132
GAAGCGAAAGAAGCGATGTTTTTCTACACCGATACCGCTGACGCACCCTGGGTAGTCGTAAAATCAGATGATAAAAAAAGAGCACGCCTTGCGTGTATGCAACACTTCCTTTCTAAGCTGGATTATCCTGATAAGAATCATCATGTTGTTCGTGGAGCAGATCCCCTTATTGTCGGCCAAGCATCATCAGTTATCGAAGAAGACAGCCATATACTAGGTAAGTCTCTTCACCCGGAAGCTAAAAAATAAGGCACAAATGCGTTCCTTTAATTTCTTGTTGAACCCAGTAAAATCTGGGTTCAACTTGTAAGCGGGCCACTAAGATAATTCCGCAACAACCTCTGAACCACAGTCCCTTACTGCATAAAATAGACAATCCATCTTGGCGATTTCCGGATTATTAGTGATCATAAAGAGCTTTAAGTCTCGTTTAGCAAACAATCCGCCGTCTTTGATATAAACCAACTCATTTACCACACATTCTTCTCGACTATTTTTTGAAGAAAATACAGCTTTCAGATCATCTGTTGCGACCCAACCCAACTGCGTATCTTTAACAGTAATACCTGAATTCAATTGCTCTATACTGGGTAGCAAACACAAATCAGATTCTTCACTTAATTTCTCGCCATACCTTAGACGACAATCATCCTTTAGTTCGAGCCTTACCGGATTAGTAAGCACCTCCAAGCTCTCTTGACTTTCTTGGCCTGCCAAGACACTTTCTAAACGAAAATAACGATTTAAGCCCTCCCAAGCAATCTGGTGCGCAGACTCATCTAAACGCCCTCCACATTCAATCGTCACAGTTGGGCAAAGGTATTCGGTGACCTCCATCAGAGCCCCTAAACGTAGGTGAGTCACGATGAGGCGTTTAGTAAACAATTCTGTCAAAGCATCATGCTGAGGATCTTCGTAGATCGCCACCGCAAATGAAGGGCCTGAGCCCGAGGTGTTATGCATATCGATCAAGCTTTCAGGTTTATAGCGCTTTAAAGTCTCTAGAATCTCAGCGGCGAGATAGCCAGGTTCATCATCAA
>NZ_LWGJ01000375.1:0-685 GCF_001635845.1 Oleiphilus sp. HI0132
AGCCAGTACCAGATTGTTCCGCATCAAACTTGGCTTTCCAGTTGTAGAGCAACTTATCTGTAATACCCAATGAAGCAGCCGCTTTAGGAACGCTATAGCCTTGCTCGGTGACCAGGGCAACCGCTTCTTGTTTAAACTCTGTTGTATAACTTCTGTTCTTTCGTTTTGTCATTTAACACCTCAATAATTGGATTATATTCCTTATTGAAGTGTCCTGTTTGATTAAAGCAGATCACTATCAAAGATAGATTAGGATCTACACACTGTCCAGAAGAGACCAGTTAGATAGCACCCTTCTCACACTCATGGCATACGAACACAAAGATGGGGTCTACTCTATCGGGATTAGAACTTCATTTCGTCTAAAAAAAGGAATTGACGAAGGTGGATCATAACCGGCAATAATAGGCTGCCCAATGGCTTTGATATCCTGCTCATTCAACCAAGCCAATAGTTCGCTTTTCTTGCTTTCTATTGTGTCCTCGTCCAGCCAACCACTGAAGCGAATCGCTGCAACAGTGTAATCATTGACTCGCTCCAAAGAAACGTTTGGGTCTCTCGGCGCCGGTGCTGTCTCAATCCTGAAATCTTCGGGAAGAACAAAAGACATTTTAGTTGCTTTGTCTTGATCCATGAACACAGGCGCGGTCATGCTGATATCTTGCCCCTTACTATTTTCGCCGGA
>NZ_LWGJ01000376.1:0-844 GCF_001635845.1 Oleiphilus sp. HI0132
GAGCGCTTTTCCAATCCCGGTGCTAGCACCAATTACCCAAATACGTTCAATATCATTCAGCATTGTCGGCTCCTGCTACTTCATAAAATATTTTAGAGTTTGGATAAGTTTCCCCATGACCGGTATGTGCTCATAGAGCAATTGCCCGCCATCAAAGTAGTCTCTGTGGTAGTACACTTTGTCGTTGAAACGTATTAGGCTTGCCCCTTCAATCGTGATTATTCTGCCTTTATTTAGCTTCGGGTGAGCATATTTCATGGTCCAATTTAACATGGCATCATTGTCTTTAACCCACTGGTCATGGAAGGTGAACTGGCAGGAAAGTAAGTTCTGATACAGTGACGCGCAGTACCCTTGAAAGTTAGCTACGCCTTCTATCCGATGAAAGCTATCTTCGAATAATACGTCTGGTTCGTAGACTGCTTCAATGATTCCACTATCGCAGTTATTCGCATCGAGCGTGTGGAAGAGGTGCTTGAATCGCTCTACAACATTAGCGGGTGTTTCTGACTTTATAACGACGACTGACATGATGATTGTGCCTTTTTAAGTATGAACGTTTATGCTTGAACGTTTTTGTCTACCTTCTTCTAGGATACGAGAAGGCACAGGGTTCAGATCAGAAATAATTCTAAAAAAGCTCAATAGACGCAGTATCAAGTAAGAAATATCAATCTCCCACCAGTAGAAACCCTGCCTTGCAGAGACGGCAAAGCGGTGATGATTGTTGTGCCAGCCTTCTCCCAGGGTAAGCAGTGCAAGGAAAGCATTATTCCGACTTTGGTCTTTTGTCTCAAAGCGCCTTGATCCCCATACGTGACCAAGAGAGTTAATGGTGAAGGTG
>NZ_LWGJ01000377.1:0-709 GCF_001635845.1 Oleiphilus sp. HI0132
AATCTCACCTTTGTCGTAGGCGTCAAGGATCGCGCACTTGGGCTCATTATTATGTTTGCAGTCACGAAAACGGCAGTAGCCAATATGCGGCCTGAGTTCGATAAAACCTTCCAACAGTTCTTGCTCATTGATATGCCATAAGCCGAATTCTCGTATGCCCGGTGAGTCAACAATTCTACCGCCACCCGGAATATGAAAAAGCTTGGCTGTCGTCGTGGTGTGAGTACCTTTACGGGATACTTCCGAAAGCGCGCCGACTTTAATGCTCTGATCACCCAGAATACTACGAATCAGTGAAGACTTGCCGACACCGGATTGGCCAACGAAGACGCTGGTGTAGTTTTTTAGCCAGTCGAATAAGGTGGACTCACAATGCTCGACTTCATTGGCTGAGGTCTTGAGTACTTCATAGCCAAGTGCTTCATAGCTTTGGCAGAGTTTTTCTATCTGAGCGCGGTTATTATCATTAATCAAGTCGCTTTTGTTAAACAGTATGGCAGGCTTGATGTCGAGAGTTTCAGCGGCCACCAGATAACGATCAATTAGATTAGCGTAGGGTGTGGGTTCAGTGGCGACAACAATAATAATACGGTCGATATTGGCGGCTACGGGTTTGAGCAGCCCATAGTTGTCTGGGCGTTGCAGTAAACTGTGGCGTTCTAGGCGTGTTTCGATCACACCGCTTTGGTCTTTGCCGGGGCGCCAGACG
>NZ_LWGJ01000378.1:0-1006 GCF_001635845.1 Oleiphilus sp. HI0132
TGAATTCAAATAATCTTGAGTGTCACTAAATGAGCCAGGATCAACAACGACAGCCTGCATGCTCGCGTCATCATATATACACCAGATATAATTGTCTGAAAAAGCAGGTATGCCATGAACTTTTATCATATGATAACTCTCACTTAGGTTGATTTGTCATAGCTTAGAATGAATACTGGGTAAATTAAAGCTACTTTAGATAGAGTCTGCTTTGTTGCGAGCACGCTGCGGGAGCTTTGCGATGTCAGGGTTACAAGATTTGGATAAAAATGCACAGGCTAACAGTTCTAAACAACAGCAACTGGAACAGTGGTTTCAGAGTGCTTTAGGACGTAGTTTATTAGCTGACCAACGGCGTAATATAGCAAATAAAATACATCGCTTGTTTGGCTATCACCAGGCTGAGATAGGTGTCTCGCATAGGGTGCCAGTAGGTAACCCAAGTAGCTTGGGGCATAAATTTTATGTGTTGCCAGAGTGGGAACCGGACTTACCTGAAAACTCTATTATTTCTTCTTCTGAGGAATTGGCATTAGAAAGCGAAACCCAAGATGTTGTTATCTTGCACCATGCACTAGATTTTTCCAGTGCGCCTCATCAAACCCTGCGAGAGGCAGCCAGGGTGCTCAAGTCTTCTGGTACGATGGTGATAGTTGGGTTTAACCCTCTCAGTACTTGGGGAGTGAGGAGGTTGTTAGGGAGGTCGCAGCAAGCACCCTGGAATAGTTGTTTTATTGGTGGTAAGCGAATCGAAGATTGGTTGAATTTGCTCGATTTTAGGGTGGGAACTACTAAATACCATTACTACGGCCTGCCTTTTAATAATGCAGGTTTATTTAGGCGTTTTTTGTGGCTCGATAAAGTGCTCAATACAAAAGTCCCCCTAGGCGCATACTATTTGATATCGGCACAAAAACAGGTCGGTTCACGAATCAATTCCTACTCAAAATGGCGTCGAGGTGCAAAGGTCGTAGGAATGCCTTTGGCAAGCTCACGGCACACTCGG
>NZ_LWGJ01000379.1:0-864 GCF_001635845.1 Oleiphilus sp. HI0132
GAATTGCCATATTTTCAGCTAAGTCCGCAGACTTTTCTGAAACCTGCTGCCGAATATAAGCGTGCATTTCCTGAGCTTGCTCTGGCGTTGCTGTTTCGCCTGTCCCAATTGCCCAAACCGGCTCATAAGCAATAAGCAAATCAGACAGTTCTTGCGAAGAAAATTGCTTCAGCACAGCGCCGACTTGCGTCGCAACAACTTCCTGCGCTCTACCACCTTCTCGATCTTCCAGAGTCTCACCTACACACAAAACCGGCTTAATACCAGCCTTTAGCAAACGGGAGATTTTAGCAACAACATCACTATCAGTCTCTCCGAACAAAGCTCTACGCTCTGAGTGCCCAACTAACGACCACTGACAACCTACATCGCTCAACATAGGCGCAGATACTTCACCAGTAAACGCACCTTCGTCAAAACCAGCAACATTCTGAGCTGCCAACTGGATACCGGAGTCTTTACTTGCTTCAAAAAAGCCGGAAAGTAAAACTGTCGGCGGTGCGATTAGCACTTGCACATCGTCAGGCACGTTAGACGATGCTTGATCGCTAAATGCCTGCAAGTAGTCCTGCATAAATGCAACACTACCATTCATTTTCCAATTTCCCGCAACAATCTTGCTACGCATATATAACACCAGCTTTTCAGAAGGGCGCAAATACTAACCGAGTTAATCTTTACTTACAAGCAACCCATTACGACTTTTTACCCAATTACTTAACCAATTGCATTCTGGACCGTTTCAACCAGAGAGTTCACCACTGAATTCACCAAGTCCGCATCCTCGCCCTCAGCCATAACCCGGATTAGAGGCTCCGTACCCGAGCCTCTCAACAACACTCTACCCTGCCCTGCCAAACGCTC
>NZ_LWGJ01000380.1:0-5502 GCF_001635845.1 Oleiphilus sp. HI0132
CATGATTATTGACGTCTTTTAGCAAGACTGCCTGGTTCAATAAGGTGACGCCAGCCTGTTTGAGAGCAGTGAAGCAGGGTCTGAGTTGACTATCTAACTCGTTAGGGTGATTGCAGTGTGTGACGAGTATGAGTTGTTTGTTGCAATCAGAAAATATTTTTAATAGTTCTTGGTCGATTCTTTCCGGGATACTGACGACCATTCGAGAATGAATACGAATGCGTTGGATATGCTTGATATCAGCAATATTGTTTATTAGCCAGGCAAGGTGGTCGTTATTGTGTATTAAGGGTTCGCCACCGCTCAGGATTACCTCATCTAATTCTTTGTGTTCTTCAATGTAGTTGAAGACCTTTCGCCATTCGTTTTTTGATTGGCGATGCGCGTCATAAGGAAAATTCCGGCGGAAGCAGTAACGACAGTTAATAGCGCACACAGTACTACTCATGAGTAATACCCGATTATTGTACTTGTGCAGTAAGCCTTTGACGGGAGAGTACTCTTCCTCGTTCAGAGGGCTATCGTTAAAACCATCGACTTGCTTGAACTCTCTATTTTGAGGAAGTACTTGTAGAAGAAGTGGGTCATTCGGGTCGTTTGAACGAATACTTGCCAAGTAACGTGGTGGTACTCTTAATTCAAACAAACGCTCAGCCTCTTCATCTACTAAAGGATGATCGTTCAGACCTAGCTTGTTCAGCAAGTCTGCAGTACTTATTTTGCACTGGCTAAGTTGAGACTGCCATGAACCGTATTGCGCTTTATTTTCGACAGGAATAGTTGATAGATGTATCATGTGCGCTTTAATTTTGGTCTGCGAGCCTAAAAAAGAGTCAGCCCTTGATGTAAAGAGGCCGGTAAACCGCGCAGTATATAGCGAAGTAAAGCTATAGAAAACAGTTTGTCGCCCACTCATTGGCCCTGTATAGATTAGGCTGGACCAAGATAGCGAGAAAATAATTCCGTAAATTGAATAGTTCCTGCATAAATATGTAGGAGACAGAAACAGGTGAGATCAAAATGGGAAGTTATTCTACCAGCGAATTCCGTTCAGGCTTAAAAGTAATGTTGGATGGTGATCCTTGTGCGGTGATTGAGAATGAATTTGTAAAGCCAGGAAAAGGCCAGGCTTTTAACCGCGTTAAGTTGAGAAACCTCAATACTGGGCGTCAATGGGAGAGAACCTTCAAGTCAGGTGAATCTCTTGAAGCGGCTGACGTAATGGAATTCGATATGGAGTACCTCTATACCGATGGTGAGTTCTGGCACTTTATGATGACTGATGGTTCTTTTGAACAGCATGCTGCTGATGAAAAGGCTGTCGGTGATACAATTAAGTGGTTAAAGGAACAGGATGTTTATACGGTCACACTATTCAATGGTGCACCCTTGGCTGTTGCTGCAGCAAACTTTGTTGAGCTGGAAGTGGTAGAAACTGACCCGGGTTTGAAAGGCGATACAGCTCAAGGTGGCACAAAGCCGGCTACCTTTTCTACCGGTGCAACGGTCAATGTGCCATTATTTGTCAATATTGGTGAGAAGCTGCGTATCGATACTCGTACTGGTGAATACGTGAGTCGTGCCAAGTCATAATTGAGCAATTGATTGCATAGAGATTAGAGGTTTGCTTGCTTGTTATGAATAAAACTTCAGAACAATGGCAACCAACATGTTCTTTGCAAAGACTAAAAGCCCGGGCTGAGCTATATGCGCAGCTTCGGGCTTTTTTTGTCGCACGTCATGTGCTTGAAGTTGAAACGCCTATTCTTGGTCGCTCAACTGCGACAGATCCTCATCTGGAAAGTTTGTCTTGCGCTTTGAATTCTGCACCTGGTGCGGGTTCAGAATGTTTATATCTACATACTTCTCCTGAATTCCCTATGAAGCGTCTACTTGCTGCGGGGAGTGGTTCGATTTTCCAAATCTGTAAAACTTTTCGTAATGCTGAAAGCGGCGTACGACATAATCCTGAATTTTCCATGCTTGAATGGTATCGCCCAGGCTTTGATCTCAACGCTCTGATGCAAGAAACCGCAGACCTACTGGAAACTCTTTTGGGTTCATGTGAAGTGTCGACAGTTAGTTATCGCGACTTGTTTCGGAAATATTTAGATCTTGACCCGATGATAGTCGCTATTGATGTACTGAGGCAGAAAGCAATAGAGTTGGCCGGCTATTCCGGGCCTAATTTGGAACGTGATGAGTACCTGGATCTGCTACTAAGCGTCTGTATTGAGCCATACTTGGGCTGTTCTGAAGATAGTAAGCTTAGACCCGTGTTTGTTTCGGATTATCCCGCATCACAAGCATCTCTAGCCGCCTTGAAGCATGATGAGGATGGCTTATTGGTCGCAGAAAGGTTCGAGCTATATATAAACGGGCTCGAGATTGCGAATGCCTATCATGAACTAACGGATGCTAAAGAGCAGCGCCAGCGCTTTGAATCTGATAATTTGGTACGCCAGGATATGGGTTTGAATGGGATACCAATCGATGAGAAGTTCTTATCAGCTTTGGAGTCTGGTATGCCAGACTGTTCGGGAATTGCCCTAGGTTTGGATCGTTTGTTGATGATCAAAGAGGGAGTCAATAGCATTGAAGATGTATTGAGCTTCCCTCTAAGTCGGGTCTAGTAAATCTAGCTTTTAATGATACTACCGAAGTTTTCACCCATTCTAACGGGGGAGCCTGCCTGCATTGCTTCATTGAATTGTGTTGTGCCTTTTGGAAACGCCAATACAACGGTAGAACCGAGCTTGAATCGTCCCATTTCCTGCCCCTTTTCCAGAGTGATACTGCTCGCATCCCCATAAAGGGTACTGTTCACATCGCGCTTAACCGGAGCGACTAAACCAGACCAAACGGTCTCGATACTGGCAACAATCATTGCACCAACCAAGACCATGGCCATCGGGCCAAACTCGGTATCGAATATGGCTGCAACACGCTCATTTCTGGCGAATAGGCGAGGGACATTCTCTGCCGTTACCGGGTTAACCGAAAATAACTTACCAGGGATATAAACCATTTCTCTTAATGTGCCGGTGCAGGGCATATGAATTCGATGGTAATCTTTAGGCGACAAGTAGATTGTTGAGAAGTCGCCACCCATAAACGGTTCGGCTCGTTCAATGTCGCCGCCAAGCAGCTCTACCACACTAAAGCTCTGACCTTTTGCCTGAAATACCTGGCCTTTATCAACCTGGCCTAGCTGGCTAATCGCGCCATCAACCGGAGAAATGATTGCATCTTCTTGGGTGTCAATTTCCCGTGCGCCAGGTTTAAGTTCACGAGTGAAGAAGTCATTGAAGTGCTTAAAATTCTCTGGCGAATCAAGCAAGGCTTCAGACATATTGACGCCGTATTTATCAATAAACCAAGCGATCAGCTTATTCTTGAACGCCGGAATTTCACATTCAGCGACTTTTCCTGCTGCCCGCGAGATCAAGTGTTGCGGTGCAATATATTGACTGAAAATAAATAGATCATCGAGTTTCATAGTAAGTCCGTTAGTAGTAATTTACTCATTCAATAGGGGTGTCAGCTTGGTTTCCCCATTCGCCCCAAGAACCAGGGTAAGCTTTTATATCTGTGAAGCTAAGTAGCTTGCCTAATAGATAAGTGAGGCCTGAGCGATGGTGGGTTTGGCAGTGTGTGACGGTTGGCTTTTCTGGGCTTATTCCAACAGTCGCTAACTCACTCAACAAGGTGTCAAAGGGTTTTAGTTTTAGGCTATTTTGTTGATCCATCGCGCGAGTCCACTCGTAGTTTAGTGCGCCGGGAATCTTGCCGCCTCTGGCTGCGTAAGCAGTTTCGCCACTATGCTCCATCGGAGAACGAGCGTCCCAGATTTGCAAATCTTGAGTGTTTACAAGCTCTTTTAGCTGCGCGAGAGTGAGGCTATGTTTACCGCTAAAAGACACTTGAATATCTGACTTTTCATTAGCCACAGGGCCGCTTTCCATGTCGAAATTTTCAGCAGCCCATGCGTGCAAGCCGCCATTCAAATAGCGGTAGTTGTTATGGCCAATTTCATCGAGTAGCCAGATAAAACGTCCTGCCCAGCCGCCACCTTCATCATCGTATACAATAACCTGACTATCGGGAGTCAGACCAATGCTTTGCATTAAATCGTTTAAATTTTCTTTACTCGGAGCAAGGCCGGGCACCGGCGGACCCGCCTGGGTTAAATTAGGGCTTACCAGTACTGCACCGGGGATATGAGCGCTTAGGTAGCGATCTTCTTTTCCAAGGTCGACGATGATCAGCTTTTCAGAGGAGTCTTCATTATTTAATAGTGCGAGTAATTGAGGCGCTTCAATTAACAGATCTGACATTTGTTAGTTCTCATTGCTTCAAATGATGATCGGCGGATCATACCAGATGACAAAGTTTGGGACTAACTATTCTTCACCCTTTGATGCTTGACGATTCGCTTGATGCTGTAAGGAAGTAGTGACTGCGCTGCATAGGTATTTGAATTGTTTATAGTGAGCGTCGGTGAGTGTTTGGTTGTCAGTGTTATCTGCGAAGAAAAGGGCAACCGGTTTTTTGCCAACAAATACCGACATTAAGAAAAACTCTTTTGAGTCGGTGGCGCCCTTGAAATTCATGGGAATCAGGTCGAGTATCTTCTTGTCACTAGAGGGTTTCACCCAAATACTGGCTGGGCGAGAGCATAATTTCTCAAAAATAGTATTCTTGATTATTTTGCTTTCAAAATCCTTAAGTTCAGGGTGATCTTGGCACCCGACTGAATAATAGTTTTTAAAGCGGCTGCGGTCTTTGCTTATCAGACCCACGCATGCTCGTTCTAACTCAATGCCGTAGGCAATGCCTTGGGTCGCGGCATTCATCAGCTCATGTAGGTCGGTAAACTCCTGCGGGCGATGAGCCATGATATGTGTTAGCTCAGTATATAAGGGGTTCCGTGAAAGCGGCCCGTTTGCTTGCGCTTTTTCAGCAATGCCTTCTTTATTAGTCGGTGCATTAATTTTTTCAGGTTTCGGTACGTCCCGGTTCTCGTGTTGTCTGGTGTCTTCAAGCTTGTTAGTTTTAGTAGAGCTGGCTATTGGCGCTTCTGGAGCAGGGGGCGCTGCTTTTCCCTTCTGAGATGGCGCATAGGCATCTGACTGGAATTCACTGAGTTGGCACTCACTTTGTGCTTTAGTGCGCTTGCGTGGTGGCACGAATAATTTAGCAGCCGGTTGCATTACGCCTGGCATAGGATGAGCGCGTGACATATCTGCAGCAGCTTCATGAGTTAGCTGAATCGCTTCATCAACCGAGCAGTTTAAGTAGCAAGCCAGAATCCGTTGTGCTCTTAATGTTGCCCTTGAATACCAGCAATATGAAGAATAGTGAGCAATCAGGTTTGCCAGCATCACGACAAAATGTGGAGACTGCATCAGCATATTAATGTCGCGATCTTCAACACGGAGCGGTTTCCCATCAGGGCTAAAAGAGCGGGCAATAGTGACCCATTGCTTATGGCTTAATTGT
>NZ_LWGJ01000381.1:0-617 GCF_001635845.1 Oleiphilus sp. HI0132
GGTTAAGTGAACAATAACGAGCCCTTGGTAATCGATTACTTTAGTGATGTTCTGTGTATCTGGGCGTGGATTGCCCAAAGACGAATTGAGGAAATGAAAGAAGAGTGGGGGGAGCAGGTTTTGCTGCGCCGACACTATATTAACCTCTTCGGCGATACGAAAACGCGAATGGCAAAACAATGGGGGGAGCGCGGTGGCTACGAAGGCTTCGGTCGTCATGTGCAAGATGCTGCGGCTCCTTATGATAATGCGCCGGTTAACCCGGAAATCTGGAAGACTGTGCGGCCAAAATCCTCTTTGAATGCGCACTTAGTCCTCAAGGCTTGTGAGCTAGCGTATAGCCCTCAGCGCTCTGCTGATTTAATGCTGTTAGTGCAAAAAAGTTTTTTTGTCGATAATCTGGATGTGGGCTTGCTTGATAATGTGCTCTTGCTGGCTAAGCAAAGTGGTATGGATAGCGATGCATTAAAAACCTTGATTGATGAAGGTGATGCGGCAGCACTATTGATGAGCGACTATCAGAAAGCAGCAGAACTGAATATTAAAGGCAGTCCTTCATGGATTATGAATAATGGTCGACAAGAACTCTTTGGAAACGTTGGTTACCGAATATTACG
>NZ_LWGJ01000382.1:0-942 GCF_001635845.1 Oleiphilus sp. HI0132
TTCTTTTTCTGTGGCTCGAAAGATTATTGAAAATGAATTAGGTAAGCCTTTGAGTGCAGTTTATTCTTATGTTGACCCGGTTCCTTTAGCATCCGCTTCTATTGCTCAGGTTCATGCTGCCAAGCTTGTATCGGGTGAAGATGTAGTGATCAAAATTCAAAAGCCAGGTGTTGAGAATGTATTGCTTACAGACCTTAACTTTCTCTATGTCTCAGCGAGAATTATTGAACATCTGGCACCAAAGCTATCATGGACATCTATGTCTGGTGTCGTTGAAGAAATTCAGCGCACAATGATGGAAGAGTGTGATTTTATAAAAGAAGCAAATAACCTAGATGAGTTTAGCGAGTTTTTGCATAGTGCTGGCCACGAGGATGTTTGCGTTCCTAAAGTTTATCGAAGCGCTAGCTCGAGACGAGTTCTGACAATGGAACGTTTTTATGGTGTATCGCTAACTGATTTGGATACAATTCGTAAATACTGCTCCGATCCCGAAAAGACATTGATCACAGCAATGAATACCTGGTTCTCTAGTTTGACGCAGTGTGCCTTTTTCCACGCTGATGTTCATGCAGGTAACTTAATGGTTCTCGAAGATGGTCGTATCGGCTTTATCGACTTTGGTATTGTAGGTCGTATTAACCCTGGCACCTGGGAAGCTGTTTCAGACTTTATATCAGCGATTATGATTGGAAACTTTGAGGGTATGGCTGATGCGATGATTCGCATTGGTGTCACAGATAAAGATGTCATTGTTGATGACTTAGCAAACGATTTACGTCGAGTGTTTAATAAACTAGATGTGATGGTCCCCGATACAGCGATGTTCGAGACGCAGGGTGAAGATGATATTAATAATGTGCTAATGGATATGGTTAAGGTTGGTGAGCAGAATGGTATCCACTTCCCTAGAGAATTTGCTTTGTTATTAAAGCAATTTTT
>NZ_LWGJ01000383.1:0-705 GCF_001635845.1 Oleiphilus sp. HI0132
TATTTGAGCTCATAAATCTACACTCATATAAAACCTTATGTCACTGGAAGAATTTGCCAAGAAACGCTTTCTCATCGTCGATGAACTAGACTCCTTCCGTTTTTCTACCAAAAAGACACTGATGTCACTTGGCCTTAAGCTCGTTGACACAGCAAGCAGTGCACAAAATGTTGTCTCAGGTTTTCAGAACGTCAATTACGACGTTACGCTGTGCAACTATGACTTAGGCAAAGGCAAAAACGGCCAGGAGTTACTTGAGGAGCTACGCTACAAGAAACTGTTAAAGTTCTCGGACTTATTTTTTATTGTTTCAGCCGAAGTTGATCGCAGTAAGGTTATGGGCACCGTCGAGAACGAACCCGATGGCTACCTGGTAAAACCGATCACACCCAATGATTTGAAACAACGCTTAAGCAAAGCGCTAAAAATGAAAGAAGCGATGAGTGCAATTGACAATGCTATAGATGATGGAGACTATCACTCAGCAATTGCCTATTGTGACGAGAAAATTGCCGAGAAAGGCAATTACGTACTTCGCTGCATGAAGACAAAAGCCTGGCTGCTAAGTAAAATCGGACACATCGACGAGGCACGCGAGCTATACGAAGGCATCCTTAAAGCAAACGATTTTACCTGGGCCGAATATGGGCTGGCAAGAATCATGATTCGGCGTAAACATTATGAGGATGCAGAAAAACTACTACG
>NZ_LWGJ01000384.1:0-935 GCF_001635845.1 Oleiphilus sp. HI0132
TTGGTTATCCAGGTCCAATGCTTATAGCTGGTTTCTCTTTTGGTTCTATTTGTGTGTCTATAACACCAAACACTCGTGTCCCTCACTTGTCCCTAACTTTGTTGCAGGCTGCACAGTAATATTATTTCCAATTCAACGAGTAGACGAAAAAGTTTATTCGTAATAAGAACCGAGCACTAATCTGAAATAAAAGGAAGTAAACATGGCAAACCTGGAATACGTAACAAGCAATAAATTAACAATAGAAGCAGATGCGCAAAAAAGAAAAAGTCGTAAAGGGGTTATGATCGTCGGCCTGATATTAGCGCTAGGTGCCTTGTTTTTACACCCAGTAGCGGCAGCCATAGTCATGGTTTTTGCTCTGATTTCTTGGGGCTCCCAAAACGGCAGTCAAACTCTTAGAGCTGGAGCAGTTGGTGAAGACATAACCATGAATGTGTTAAGCCATTTACCTGACTCATACACGATTTATAACCAAGTGGACCTACCGAACGAAAAGTCACGAACGGGCTTTAACGAGGCTGATATTATTGTAATGGGGCCCGATACAGTTTTTGTGATTGAAGTGAAACACAATAACGGCTCAATTTATGGAACAGAAGGTGATAAAGATTGGCATGTACAAAAGGTAGGTCGAGGCGGTACGCCTTATTCTAAAACGATGCGTAACCCAATCGCACAAGTTAAGAAGCTCGTTTGGTTACTTTCTGATGATTTGAAGAAAAAGAACGGCCGAGCGTGGGTTCAAGGTGTGGTTGTATTCTCGAACCAAGATTCTTCTGTACGAGTTAGACATTCAGGGAATGTGCCAGTGCTTAATTTAAGCGAGTTAAATAGGTATATCCTGTCTTACCAAGCTAAATCACGGATTGTGAACCACTGCAGTGTTGAAAGCACACTAAAGGATTTAAAAGCCGCCTAGATGAAAGTAAGTT
>NZ_LWGJ01000385.1:0-766 GCF_001635845.1 Oleiphilus sp. HI0132
AAGGTTACGTTTTAATGAAGGAAGAAACCCTTCGGATGATTACCGAAGGTCGTCACAAGAAAGGTGATGTATTCGCGACCTGCAGAATAGCCGGAATTATGGCGGCAAAGAAGTGTTCGGAGCTGATTCCCTTGTGTCATGCCTTGAACCTCAGTTCTGTAAGCATAGAGATTGAAGCGCTAGGTCTCGAAGAGGGTGAACCCCGGGTAAGAATGACGGCCCAGTGTAAGCTTGATGCCAAAACGGGTGTTGAAATGGAAGCCTTAACGGCCGTGAGTGTCGCCTGCTTGACTTTGTATGATATGTGTAAGGCGGTTGATAAAGGTATGGTGATCGATCAGGTAAGATTACTCGAAAAGAAAGGTGGCCGTAGTGGTCACTATTTGGCATCGTAAAATTGAACTATTGAGTGAGAGTCGATGAGTATTAATAGCAATCAGTTAATTGACAAGTTTGGCCGTCGCGTTAGCTACGTGCGTATGTCTGTGACTGATCGCTGTGATTTTCGCTGCGTCTATTGCATGGACGAAGAAATGACCTTTGTTCCGAGACAAAAAGTCCTGACTTTGGAAGAAATGCACCAAGTTGCTGAGGCCTTTGTCGAGCTAGGTGTCGGAAAGATACGTTTAACGGGTGGTGAGCCTTTAGTTCGAGCAAACGTAATGTCCTTGTGCGAGTCGGTAGGCGCCTTGCCTGGTTTGGATGAGCTGGTGATGACGACAAATGGTTCACAGTTATCAAAAGTCGCGAAGTCTTTGCTCGCCTC
>NZ_LWGJ01000386.1:0-1145 GCF_001635845.1 Oleiphilus sp. HI0132
AAGTACGCTCTGGAGATACCATGTGGGATATTTCCAGAGCTCACAAAGTAGGCGTTCGCTCTCTAGCCAAGTGGAACGGCATGGCACCCACTGACCCGATTAAGCCAGGTCAGGAATTAATTATCTGGTCACTTAAGGATGTAGGTAAAGCAAGCATGCCGCTACCGTCTTTTAGAGATAAAAGGCAAATGATCAGAAAGATTGGCTATCGAGTAAGAAAAGGTGACTCGCTCGCTCGCATCGCAAGTAAGTTCAGCGTAACGATTAATGACCTAGTAAGCTGGAACAAGCTAAACAAGAAAAAATATCTACAGCCAGGACAGAAGCTAACCATCTACGTAGACATAACAGCTACTTAGGCCCCGTTACCGAGGCTAGAATTTATTTTAACCTAGGAAGCCACCTCTAAAATCATTCAGACAATAAGTACTCACTAAATTCGATAAAGTGGGAAACAGTTACCTTATCTACTGGAATCATAGACTTATCAGCGTCAGCGCTATTTTCACTTAATTCACTCATCATACCTTTCACTCTTTCAAGCGTTTCACGAATCAAGCTGACCATTGAGTCGCGCGGAGATTCAAACACTCCCATTGAATCATTCATCTGATTAAAGTGATTAACCATATCTACAATAGGTTGATACCGCTTTAGGTTTGATAAGTCATTCGTTCGACCTTCTTGTGAACTAGAAGGTGCACCATAAGTTCTTAACTCTTCCGCTACAGTCTTGGACAAGTCTAAGGAAAAGGATGCAATTTCGCTGGAATCAAACCCTACACTCATCGCTGATTCAAATGCATCCTGAAAGCGGTCTTGAAAAAATAATTCCGTTACATTACCTAGCTGCGACAATAGCTCGTTAATTGCCGTAAGCTCCGATTCATCCAGCTCCCCTTCGACACTATATTCAAACGACTTATCGCCGGACACAGCCACGCCTAGAGAGTTTCCCGAAGACTGGTAAATAGAGGCAAATGTATCACTCAAACGAATCGAGACTTTATCGCCATCCCTGGTCGTTAAGGAAAACTCGGTACTATCATGACTTGCATATTTGTACTTGGAAACAGCCTCGAAAGACTCTGGCTTAAGCTGTTGTTCATTGACTTTCTCTGGCGTAAAAAACTCGTAAACATTTA
>NZ_LWGJ01000387.1:0-751 GCF_001635845.1 Oleiphilus sp. HI0132
AATAACTCCTTTAGCAAAGGCTTCATCGAAGGTATCACCGATACCCATAACTTCACCCGTTGACTTCATTTCAGGGCCAAGGATCGGGTCAACAGATGGGAACTTGTTGAACGGGAAAACAGACTCTTTGACACTGAAGTGCTTAGGCACCACTTCCTCGGTAAAGCCCGCCTCTGCCAGGGTTTTACCTGCCATACAACGTGCAGCAACCTTCGCCAATGAAGTGCCAATAGCTTTAGAAACAAACGGTACTGTACGTGATGCTCGAGGGTTAACCTCGATCACGTAAATCAAACCATCCTGATAAGCCAACTGGACGTTCATCAAACCTACAACACCAAGTTCTAGACCCATAGCTTTAACGACTTCCTTCATCTCTTCCTGAACTTCTTGAGACAAGGTATATGGAGGCAATGAACAAGCCGAGTCACCCGAGTGTACACCCGCCTGCTCGATATGCTGCATGATTGAACCAATCACGACATCTTTACCATCACTAATGGCATCAATATCAACCTCAATCGCCGCGTTCAAGAAGTGGTCTAGCAAGACAGGGCTGTCGTTAGATACGCTAACCGCCTCCTTCATGTACTTAACTAGCTCAGCTTCGTTATAGACGATCTCCATTGCACGCCCGCCCAATACATAAGATGGACGAACAACTAGCGGATAACCGATTTCAGTCGCTTTAGTAATCGCTTCTTCATGGCTTCGAACCGTGGCATTTTCTGGCTGACGTAAGCCCAAGCGC
>NZ_LWGJ01000388.1:0-751 GCF_001635845.1 Oleiphilus sp. HI0132
GCAGGTCCACTAGCGTATAGAGAGCAATTCCCACAGCCTGGGCCAAGCCAGCAATAAGCATCATATTCTTTGCCCCCAGACGAAGGTATAAATACCCGCCTAAAGCAGCCCCCAGCAAACCCGCAATAGAAGACCATAAAGTGATCGTTGCCAAGTCCCCTAGCGAGAAGCCACTATCGATCAGCAAGGGCTTGATCATTACCGAGCCTAAGGAGTCTGCCAGTTTATAGGTGATTAGCACCAATACCCAAGCAAGCATATTTGAACGCTTAAAAAAGCCCTTGTAGACAGTTAGAGGCAATGCCCTAGCCATGCCTTTATCAGCAACACCTGCATCAAAGTTATTGGTCACCTTTGGGTAAACAGGGATAGCTCCAGTGAAGATTGGCAACATTAGTAGAACTAACAACAAGGCCATAAGCTGCATACTCAGACTCCAACCAAAGTGGTCTATCCCTAGTAACAAGCCGCTACCACTTAAAATCATTCCCAACTTAAAACCTGTTACCTGGACACTGTTTCCGATTCCCCTGAAACGCTCTGCTAGAACTTTCACAGCCAAACCGTCGGTTGCAATATCCTGAGTCGCGGCCGAGGTATTCACCAGTAGAATTCCGATGAGAAAAATAACAATCAAGGGGCCAAACAAGCTTTCATAGTTAGACATAGAAGCTAATAAGAGCAATCCGACAAGCAATAACTGCATCGCTACTATCCAGGTTCGATGCACGCCTATACGAGCCCAACCGAT
>NZ_LWGJ01000389.1:0-930 GCF_001635845.1 Oleiphilus sp. HI0132
ATTAAACTTTTTGCGGATATTTTTAATATGGCTGTTAATGGTACCGTTAGTAACGAGGCGCTGCATGGTGCTTTCTGCCAAAGCTTGGTAATCAATACCTTCTGAGCCAGCTTGATAAATTGCATAAAACAGACGGAACTCTGTTAGCGTTAAAGGAATAGATTGCCCATGCCAGGATACATAAGACTTTTCTTCATCAATCGATAGTTCAGAGCTTGAGCTGGAGGTTGAAGGCTCAATGGTTTCTATGCGCGCTTGGTGAATGCGCTGTAGGCTTTTAATTCGTTCAGCTAGCAGTGCTAACGAAATTGGCTTGGTTTGATAGTCCCAAGCGCCAAGGCGCAAACCGAACACCTGGTCAATTTCATCAGAACGCTCACTTAGGAATATAACGGGTAGTTTACTCCCGCCATCAATCAGGCGTCGGCAGATGGTAAAACCTCCATCTTCATCTTCGCCCAGTACCACATCGAGTAATACCATATCGGGTGGATTATTCTTTATACCGTTTAAGGCATCCTCAACATTGTCGTAGCAGCTTGTGCTAAAGCCTTTGCGCTTCAATGAGTCGGCGTAATTTTGTTGCTGGTCGATATCATCTTCAACGATCGCAATGTGGTAGGACATTCTGCAGCTTTCCTAAAGGGCTTATAGATAAAACCAGAGTGCTTACTATAACGCAGAATGGATGATTTTTACGCCACGAAGTGACGATCTCCATAACTTCTCCATGACAGCCCTGCTTTATCCAGAGAGTCAAAGCGAAGCTAAGCTTTCTCTCCTTTACTCGCCTTTTTCTTCCAGAGCGCTTCATAAGCTCTCCATTACCTAAATACGGCAAATTGTTTCAATAGTCTCATCGATACGGCAAGCACTCAGGTGCCAGATATCGTTTCTTAAATAGATTAAGTGGAGATCACTATGAAGCAA
>NZ_LWGJ01000390.1:0-1007 GCF_001635845.1 Oleiphilus sp. HI0132
GTTCAAGATACCGTTTGCATCGATGTCAAAAGTCACTTCGATCTGAGGCATACCACGAGGGCCCGCAGGAATATCTGACAAGTCGAAACGTCCCAAAGATTTGTTCTGAGCCGCTTGCTTACGCTCACCCTGTACAACGTGAATCGTTACAGCAGACTGGTTATCTTCAGCCGTTGAGAAGATCTGGGACTTCTTACTTGGGATAGTCGTGTTCTTCTCGATCAATGCTGTGGCTACGCCACCCATTGTTTCGATACCCAAAGTTAATGGCGTAACGTCTAGTAGCAGTACGTCTGTTACGTCACCAGCCAATACCGCAGCCTGGATCGCTGCACCCATTGCTACCGCTTCGTCTGGGTTAACGTCTTTACGTGGCTCTCTGCCGAAGAACTCTTCAACCTTCTTCTGAACCAAAGGCATACGAGACTGACCACCAACCAAGATAACGTCGTCAATTTCTGAAGCGCTAAGACCTGCATCATTCAATGCAGTCTTACAAGGCGCTAAACTACGTTCAACCAAATCTTCAACTAGCGACTCTAGCTTCGAACGCGTCATTTTCACGTTAAGGTGCTTAGGACCTGACGCATCAGCCGTAATATAAGGAAGGTTTACATCTGTCTGTTGCGCACTTGAAAGCTCAACTTTTGCTTTTTCAGCCGCTTCTTTCAAACGCTGCATCGCTAGAGGATCACCTTTAAGGTCGATACCGCTATCTTTCTTGAACTCATCAGCCAAGTAATCGATTAGCGTCATATCGAAATCTTCACCACCCAAGAAGGTGTCACCGTTAGTCGCTAATACTTCAAACTGCTTCTCGCCATCAACGTCAGCAATTTCGATGATAGAAATATCAAAAGTACCACCACCCAAGTCATAAACAGCAATTGTTGAATCGCCTTTGCTCTTATCTAAACCGAACGCTAGTGCTGCTGCAGTTGGCTCGTTGATAATACGCTTAACATCTAGACCAGCAATTTTACCGGCATCCTTAGTTGCCTGACGCT
>NZ_LWGJ01000391.1:0-27982 GCF_001635845.1 Oleiphilus sp. HI0132
GCCCAGCGAGTCGTTAATTCGTTTAAAATTATCCAGGTCCATAAATAGCAATGCGCCGATTAAATCATAGCGAGCAATTTTATCTACCGTGCAATCAAGATAATCATTAAACATTCTACGGTTCGGCAAGCCTGTTAATGGATCATAGTAAGCCAGCCTCTCAATATTTTCTTCTGCCTGCTTTTTTTCGGTAATATCTCGGGCGATCCACAGAACATGCTTTTTTTCTGGCTGCTCAGGCAAGTAATGATTGATCGGACAGATTCGCCCTTCAAAGACCCTGCGTCCCCCCTTCACTTCTAGAGTATATTCAAGAAATTCCAGCTCTGAATACTCGAGCGCCCGCCTAATAGCAGAAGTCAGCTGAACAGCGGTATCACAATCAATCACTTCTCGTATATTTTTACCGATAAGTTCTGAACTATTGACAACCAGTAGCTCACCATTGCCACCATAGATATCGATATAATTACCTTCTTCATCGAGAATGAGGCCCAAATCGGGAATGACGGAGATAAAAGCTTTGAGCTTTTCGTTGGATGTTTTTAGCTGGGCATTCAAGACTTGTTCACGCTGCATTGAATACTCTCTTTCAATTGCTATACGAGATAAGCCAGTGAAGTGATCAATTAACTTAAGGTCTTCAGGTTCAGGGAAGCGAATCTCGGGGTAATAAATAGCAAAGGTGCCCAAAACCTCACCTGTTGAAGAGACAATGGGCGTCGACCAACAAGCGACTAGGTTGTGAGGTAAAGCAAGGCCTTTAAAGTCCGCCCACAAGGGGTCTGTAGCGATATCGGCAACAATCACCTGCCGCTTAGTAAACGCAGCCGTGCCGCAAGAGCCAACGCTTTCGCCTATTTCGACACCATTAACAGCGTCACAATATGCCTTAGGCAAACTCGGTGCTGCGCCGTGGTGTAAGTTGTTCCCTTTCAATAAAAGAATCGAGCTCTTGCCGGCCTTGCTTGCCAAGGCCTGCTCGATTGAACTACAGATTTCTTCCAAGCACTCTGGTAGAGACGCGCCCGACGAAACCATTTCGGTAATCGATTGCTGAGCGCGTAATAATTTCTCCAGGACCTCTTGATCCATAACGACCCTCTATTGCATTTATTATTGTTATTTGTCGTTGTTACAGTTAAGACTGTCATCAGTATAGTCGAGAGTCTGAATAAATGGCTATTATAGAATTCGCAATTAGTCACTCACCCTAACAATCCATAGCCATCCAAAATACTGTAATACGCTTTAATCCAAGGTATGCTGCTCTACTAAAATACCTTCAAAAACCAAAGATTTATAACCTACCACACCCACTACTTTACCGTTTTTACCATCAATAACTGGCGCACTCGCCAAGCCAAACTGATCAAATAAACGAGCACAATAGCGCACATCCATTTCAGGTGGGACACTGACAACGGGCTTAGACATAATTTCATAGACATTAACGCGATCAGGTGACTTATCTTTTGCCAATACCTTTTTAGCGATATCTGACAGCATCACAACGCCGTACTCGTCATCCTCATTACGTTTTTTGATAATCACGTAGCTAGCATTATGCTCTTTCATTTGAATCAAGGCGTCTTTAACGGTCATCATGCCGTCCATTTCAACGTAGTTACTCCGCATGACATCCTTAATTTTAACAACCGTTTTATTGGTATGACTCATAACTCTTCCTCGACTTTAGCTGCAATAGATTGTATTTGGTGCGAGACGCCCACAGCATCTTCAACATCTAACTGTACGGCAATTCCCGTACCCGGACTGGTATCGAATTCGCCTACCTGTCCAATAGTCTCTAATATATGCCGGCTTAAGTGCTCTTCAACTATAAACAGCAAGACATCCCGTTGAGTCTCCAGGGTCAGGCCAAAAAAAGTCTTACTCTTTTTAATCCCTTCGCCTCTGGCATGGTTGATCACTGTGGCACCAGTCGCCCCAGCTTTTCGCGCAGCCTTCATGACCTTATCGGTTTTGTCATCCTCTACAAACACCAGCAATAATTTAAAATGCATGTACTTTCCCCTATTCGAAATTCTCTACAAACTCTGTACAGAGCTTATTCAGCTTGTGCCAAGCCCTGTTGTTGGTTTCGCTTAGCCAAATACTCAGTAATTTGCGCATAGGCCATCACCGACATTATTGGAAATAAGCTAGCAAAAGCGATTAAACCAAAACCATCAATCAAAGTGCTTCGCCCAGGTACTGTTTCAGCTAAGCCTAAACCCAAGGCTGCAACCAAAGGCACAGTTACAGTAGATGTCGTTACACCACCTGAGTCATAAGCCAAAGGCACGATCAGTTTGGGTGCAAAACAAGTTTGAATTACGACGACCACATAACCAGAGATAATAAAATAATGGATCGGAATTCCGGTAACGATACGATAAGTTCCTAAGGAAATACCTACTGCTACACCAATTGCGACGGCAATACGCAAACCCCAAATGCCGATCGCACCACCCGATACTTCATTCGCCTTGATCGCTACAGCTATTAGAGAGGGCTCTGCTATCGTGGTACTAAATCCTATGGCAAAGGCGAACAGATAGACCCAATAATAATCAAACCACTGAAGTGCATCGGCACCAATATCCCTCGCTCCTGCTATAAAAGCTGGATCAGTCAACTGTTGCGCCATTAATTTACCTAAGGGAAATAAGGCTCTTTCCAAACCGAGTAAAAATAGCGATAACCCGATCAGCACGTACAAGAAACCAAACAGCACCCTTTTCATATTGGGTATAGGCTTGCGAATCACAAGAAATTGAAAGCCAAACAATATAGCCGCGATAGGAATCACGTCTTTAATCGTGGCGAACGTAATGTCGATAATATCGTTGAGAAGTTCCATTAAGCGCCGAGCTCACTATATGATCATGCCGTAAGCCATCACGAATATCATCGGAGATAGCGACGCAAATGCGATTAATCCAAAACCATCAATCATCGGATTTCGGCCCTTGATTGATGAAGCCAAACCTACGCCCAACGCAGTCACCAGAGGAACAGTAATCGTTGAGGTTGTCACACCGCCCGAGTCATATGCAATCCCGATAATTTCCTTTGGTGCGAAACTCGTCATAATCACAACTAGAATATAGCCGCCAATAATCATCCATTGGATCGACCAGCCTGCAATAATACGCACCACACCCAGAACGATCGCCAAGCCTACAGAAAAAGCCACCGTAAATCGTAAGCCACTGGCATAACTTGTTTTAGCGGCTTCAGTTGCTTCGATCATGCCGCCTTCTGCGGCGACCGTTGCGGCTTCTGCAGCGACTGCTATCAAGGCAGGTTCAGCTATTGTCGTACCAAAGCCCAATGCAAAAGCAAAAGCAATCAGCCAAGCGACACTACCCTTCTTTGCTAAGGCATGAGCCATTGACTCACCGATCGGAAATAAGCCCATTTCCAGACCGAAAATGAAAAACGTCAAGCCAAGCAATACAAATATGACACCAATAATCATATCGACCAGGTTAGGTATCGGCTGCTGAAGTACTGCAAATTGAAAAAATGCAATAACAATTATGATCGGCGCCAGGTCTCTGAGACTACCTAGCATTGAACGAAAAATAGCGAGTATGCCTTGCTGCAAACTAAGTTCCCTTAATCTATACAAAGTTAGAAGTTGATAGCCCAAACAAGGTTTAGGCCCTAGAAACAAAACTCTAGAAATGAGTATAGGCCAATACTCACAAAGTGAAATTGACCTAAGACAATTTGAAAGCGCTTAGAGACCTTTACTTGTAGGTTTTACAAGGCCCAAGAACTCACTTAATCAGCAGCGACAAGCGTCGAATTACTTAACACTTATGATGTGACTTGCATCACAAAAAGAACCAATCATTACGATAAGCTACTGAAAAACATCACCAGACCTGAATAAAGTATTGTTATTGCATCAAGACTCTAGATTCTTAATCGACGCTTATTTCGAGGTGTATAAGATGTCTATTGTCAAAAGTCTCTTCCTATTTTTAGTTCTAATATTATCATCCAATCAAGCACTTTCACTTTCATGCGGAAGCAGTCTCAGAACAGCCGATCTAAGTCCTGCAACGAACTGTATAACGGGCCTAGGAAACCCCAGCATTAGTGCTATTAACGCCTTGTTTGACACCCCCCCTAGCTGGCAAAGAGTTAGCTCAGTAGAAGACAATACCTCTGGTGGTAGCGATGGCTGGTTTGGGGTGTCACTGGATCCAAACTCTAACTGGGGACAGAGCAATGTTTCTGGTGAATGGAGCTTAGATTCTGCCTTCTGGGATGCTTACAATGAGGGTGTAATATCAATGCGCGTAGGGAATGGAGGCGGAGACCCCGACTTTTTTGCTTGGAAACTGTCCGATGGAGCATCGACAGGAAGTTTCAGCTACGAGCGTCTAGCCGGTGGTGGAGGTGGTTTATCAAACCTAAAACTATGGGGACGAGTTACCGAAGTTATTCGCATTGAAGAACCTGCAAATATCGCACTCTTTATCATTGGCTTATTTGGCTTATTTGCCTCCAGACGCTTTAGCCAAACACACCCTTAATGTACATATGCGCAAGTTCACATTCACACAATTAACTGTCAGATTAGTTTACCCCCCCATAACAAAACCTTATTTTTTACACTTAAAAAGCATGATAATTAATTGTAGTTAAAGACAGAGGCAAATCATTGGTACAATTTATGCGTTAAAACCCTTATGTAAAATTATTAACAGGGAATATCATGAAAAATACTCTTAAAATAATATCAGGTATTGCGTTACTAAGCTTTGCCAGCCAATCTTTTGCAGCGATTTGTACTAGCGAAGGGCGAACTGCAGAGTTAACCATATCCACCGTCTGTGAATCTGGTAATGGAAACCCACACACTAACGATATCAACAATCTGTATGGTGACACACCTAGCTGGGAAAAAGTATCTGACATCGCAGGGTTTGAAGGTACTGACCTAAGCTTAGCTGATGGCCCATTACGAATCGGTTTAAATACAGGTTCTCTTTGGGGAAGCACCGACGTTACCGGAATATGGGGCATTCACAGTTCATTTTGGAGTCAGTTTGATGAAGCAGTGATCTCAATGCATGTTGGCGGAAACCCTCAAGATAACACTTCTGACTTCTTCGCATGATCCATTGCAACAAGCTCAACAACTGGCACGTTTGATTACAATCAAAGCTACGGAAATGGTGGCGGCTTATCTAACTTTATGCTTTGGGGAAGAAACACGGGTAACACAGTTGAGACTCCCGAGCCAGGCAGCATAGCTTTACTTGCTCTAGGCTTACTAGGTTTAGGTTTCTCTAGAAAGCTCTCTCAGCAGTAATAGTAAAAAATACGTTCTGGGTATTGATTACCCAGAAACACCTTACTTCTTACCCTCATAGATGACACCAGCACTGAGAATCACCAGATCAAGCTCTACGATAAACTAAAGATTGAGCTCACCGAAACTCTTATTGAAGTCCCTTAACTGATCATCTCCCCGGTCATACTCCGCCTGCCATAAAAGATCTTTATAATCTGATAGGACACGCTCTATAGATCGACTTAACTCATCGAAGTCTCCGTCCGCGACATAGATGGCCGCACGTACAATTCGATTTGTTACACGCCAATTTGTTTTAACAAACAAGGCCTCAATTTCATCTTTGGCCAGCAACCACTGCTTGCCAAAATCTCGCTCTAACTTATTTTGAATATCACCCAACAACTGCATTTCCACCTCACGAGGTTTGATTAAAAAGTGTCAGTTAAACCTCACTTAGCTACCAAGGCAGAACATCCCCATTTGAATGCCAGAACGTACCAGTATTCGTAAGATTCAACTCATCTACTCTCTGAGCTAAACGCTCAGCAGCTTGATCAGGGGTAATGTCGCCATAGCCTCCTATCATTTCAGTACCCACTAGACCCGGGTGGAAGACTCCGACAGCAATACCTTGATCTTCTAGATCCATCGCGAGAGAAACTGAGGCGATATTTAAGGCACACTTAGACATGCGGTAGCCATAGCGACCGCCACTGCTATTATCAGCTATGGATCCCATTCTACTGGTGATGATGGCAACCTTACCACCACTATCCAAATTGCCGAGAAGCGCCTCTGTTACTCGCAAGGGGCCTAATGCATTCACGCGAAACTGCTCTTCGAGCTGATCATAGTCGATATGCCCCAATACCTCATCTCGAAGAATTCCGGCGTTATTAATAAGAAGGTCTAATTTCACACCTTGAAGCTCAACACCTAGTCTAGCCACATCCTCTGCTTTGCTGACATCGATTCCTGCGATTATCTGGCACCCCAACGACAACAACTCTTCACTAGCTTCACGACAGACGGCATACACCGAGTAACCTTTAAACTTATAGTACTGACAGAAAGACAAGCCAATACCACGATTTGCTCCGGTTACAAGTATATTTTTTGACATGATATCTCCTACGAAATCTATTGGTGAAGCCGATAATAATATATAGAATATAACGTTATCGATTTATCTAAGGAGATGCAATGAGTCACGAAGCAACTAAAGCTTTACGCAGCATGCAACATCATAAGTTAGTATTACCTGAGCATATGAACCACCAAGGCTCCTTGTTTGGTGGCAACTTGCTGATGTGGATAGACGAAGTCGCCTATATGACGGCCGCCCTTCACTACCCAGGGCTGCGATTCGTTACCGTTGCACTCGATAATGTTGAATTCAAACATCGAATCGACTGTGGCGAAATAATTTGTTTTAAGGTCGACCTTGAGCGACAGGGAAACTCTTCAATTACTTATTTTATTTCAGTACGAAACGCTCGCGAAGACAAAGATACAGTTTTATTTGAAACTCGAATCACATTTGTATGCATTGATGAACTGGGTAATAAATGCCCTATTGAGTAACTACCAAGTAAATTACGACTTAAGATATAAGCATAAGTAAGGTCTAAGGCTAATCATGAATTCTTTACAAAACAACCATCCACAAAACTTTATCTCTGACTTTTTTAAGCTTGAGTCTGCCGGTGGAATATTACTAATTTTTGCAGCAGTCCTTGCCTTAGTGTTTGCTAATACGCCCTTATCTTCAATTTATGAATTGCTGCTATCAACCCCTGTAGAAGTCAAGATTGGCGCACTGGAAATCGCGAAGCCATTACTGCTATGGATTAATGATGGCCTGATGGCGGTATTCTTCTTTTTAGTCGGATTAGAACTAAAAAGAGAGCTATTAGAAGGCGAACTTTCCGACAAGCGAAATATAGTCTTACCCGGAATCGGCGCACTGGGTGGCATGCTATTTCCTGCACTTATATATGTTTACTTTAATTACGAAGACCCTCAGGCCCTTAGTGGTTGGGCCATTCCTGCTGCAACCGATATTGCTTTTGCCCTTGGTGCCCTGACGCTTCTTGGTTCCAGAGTTCCTACCTCGCTTAAAATATTCCTTACCTCTTTAGCAATTTTTGATGATATTGGCGCGATTCTGATCATCGCATTGTTTTACACGGATAAATTATCGCTAAGCGCGTTAATAATCGTTGCAGGCTGCATCCCTTTCCTAATTATCATGAACAAACGAAATGTCATCTCCAAAAGTGCTTATATTTTTATCGGTATCATTATGTGGGTTGCAACGCTTAAATCGGGCGTTCATGCGACACTTGCAGGTGTAGTTCTAGCGATATTCATTCCTATGAAATCTAGAGAGAACCCTTCGTTCTCGCCGCTTAAAGATCTGGAGCATGACCTTCACTCAGTCGTTGCTTTTGGAATTCTCCCCGTCTTCGCCTTCGCCAATGCTGGAATCAATCTATCAGGTATAGGTTTAGAGCAAATGCTTCATAACGTCCCCGTTGGCATCGCGCTAGGCTTGTTTGTCGGTAAGCAAGTGGGGATATTCGGTTTATGCTGGCTTGCCATTAAACTTAAACTAGCCCAACTACCTTCTGGCATGAACTGGCTTAGCCTGTATGGCACAGCGGCACTCTGTGGTATTGGCTTTACAATGAGCTTGTTTATTGGCTCACTTGCCTTTGAAGAAAGCGGAGTCAACATGATCTTTGATGAACGCCTTGGTATCGTCGTGGGTTCGCTGATATCTGGTATATTCGGCTTCTTTATCCTGAACAAAGCATTACCGAAATAACTGCTAGCTAAATTAGACTATATTCGCTAGCAAGCCTTTCATGGGGTCACATCAGACATAGATATAAGTGTCGATATTTTTTACAACCTATGAAAAACAACAAGACAAAAACAAACTCAATATATTGTTTTATATAATTTTTTTCAAACAGGCATATAAATAGCTTTAATCTGACCAGCCACCAAATTCAATGTAATACAACTAGGATACACACATGAAAAAATTACTCTAAGCGCTCTTACTTTAGTATTAGCAGCGCTGAGCTTAAACGTTAGCGCAACGACGATGACTATTGACACTCGTAGTATCACTAATGGTATAGACGACACGGATTTTATTACTTCATGGACTGATCAAACTTAAGCGATTAACTCACTAAATATTTCAGATTTCAGTGGTTTCTTTTCTGGCAACAACACGATCAGCCACTTAAGCATCTCACTAACATCTGCTATAAGCGGCTCGTGGGGAATCGAAGCTGGCTTGGACGCAGGCTACGGCGCAGCTCTATATGTTGATGGTAGCCTAATCGAAAATAGAACTGATGACCTTTGGTGGCAATACAACTGGAACAATTCTGACGTTCTATCTGGCACTGCCGGTATTTCTGCTGGCAGCCACACTATCGACCTATACTGGGCAGAAAACTGCTGCAACGGTTATAGCAGCGGTCGTTTCACAACAGATGGCGGCAGCACATGGCAGTCACTTTCTGTAGCAAATATTGATGCAGCTACTGTATCTGAGCCAGCGACTCTTGCTCTATTTGGTCTTGGTCTATTAGGTTTAGCTGGCGTACGTCGATTTAAATAAGCTTAACCTACTCCATCTCCTGGTGGTAAAGCTTTGGGTATTTTTTATACCCAAAGCTTTTTTAAAACTTAGTAACAAGCCCTCTCGAATATTTCTGCTTCCAAACCTCCTTACAAGCTCCCTTAATTCAGCGCCGTGTATTAGAATCAGTGTCATCAATCTATTAGCTACGCTGACCACACCATGACACGCAATCAGCTTTCGACTAGCGAATCGATCATTGTCGACGCACAAAGTTATTATGAGCAGCTTATCGAAGCAATTGATCTTGCCCAGCAAGAAGTTTTACTTGAGTCATATATCTTCAACAATGATTTTATTGGTCAGGCCATCTCTCAAGCTCTTGAAAACGCTTCTTTAAGAGGAGTGCAAGTCAGGGTTTTGGTTGACGGAGTTGGGGCAGGTAATAATTTTGAGCAGGTTGCCAAACAGCTCATTAATTGCGGCGCTGAAGTAAAAGTATACCGGCCATTACCTTGGCGTTTTGATCTATGGCCTTTATCCCTCTTCCCTGCTGCTGGTATTTTTAAGTTATGGCACTTGCTGAGCTATATTAATAATCGTGACCACCGCAAGCTTGTACTCATTGATGATAAGCTGGTTTTTCTTGGCAGTTTCAACATTACAAAAGCGCATTTACCCAAGGCCCTTGGCGGTCAACAATTTAGTGACACAGCAATCAGAATATCTGGACAAGTAACCCAGAGCGTAAGGCTAGCTTTCGACACCTGCTGGTATAAACACTCATGTCGCACCAGCGCTCGGTACTTGCCTGAGAGCCCTTTTCTCTATAACTTCAGCCGCCGCTTAAGACGAAAACAGAGAAAAGACTTATTACAGAGAATTAAAAATGCAAAGCATGCGGTATGGATAGCGAACGCTTATTTTGTACCAGATAGCGAACTGCAAGACGCCCTATGCACAGCAAGTAAAAGCGGGGTTGATGTAAGAATATTACTCCCCGGGCGTTCGGATATATTTTTCATTCCTTGGGCCTCTGCGTTCTTCTATTCAACATTACTTGAAGCTGGCATCCGACTCTACGAATACCAAGCAGGAATCATGCACTCTAAAACCTTGATTATTGATGACTGGGCTTGCATCGGCTCAAGTAACCTCAACACCCGCAGCCTAATGCATGATTTGGAAATCGATTACAGCCTGCAACTTACCGCCAGCCGAGAGCAATTGGCAATTAATTTTCGTGACGACCTGAGCTGCAGCGAAGAACTGAAGAGCGACTCGCTGGACAAAAAGCATTTTATCCAACGGTATTTGGGCGGACTGCTACTAATATTTTTCTCTTACTGGGTGTAAAAACTACCAAGCGATTAGCAAGTCATCCTCTTGTATATTTATTCGCCCTGGGTCCATACTGACACTACCACTAGCAAAACCAGGGTGCACCTGAGAAACGGTGAGTGATGTCTTGACATTCGTTAGTTCAGTACCCGCTAGCATATCTGCGTCGTAATAATTGTAGGTACGATATAAAGAAAACTTATCTCCAGGGCGAACACCGGAGCTTGCACCCGAATTGAAGTGTAATGTTTTACCGTCAACTCTTGATATACGTGCAATAAAGGGCTGACACTCCAATTGCTCTCCTACTAAAGTAGCAACACCATCCACCAGTTGAGCGACTGCTAGACCATATTCGTCATTCCAGAACTCTGCAGTGCCAAAGCCACTCAGATCATCAATATCATCTTCCCACGGCGCAGATACTGCAAAACTTCTTTGCCAGATAATCGCACCACTATAGCCATCATGAACAAATAGCTCCATTGCAAAGCGACGTTTGATATTGGCGTTATTGCTCATCCTTTTCAGTTTCGCCCAATATGATGTGGAGAAAGCTTCCGGGTCTTCTAGCGACAGATCTCTCACCACACCTGAGATAACAAATTGAGCTCCAACCTGCTTCGCGTAATCAGCCGCTTTGGTCAGTGTACTCTGCGATGTGAAGTGACTGGGCGCATTGATCACATCCTGATGCAAAGAAAACTCACTCTGCTCGAAAACAACTAACTTATCTTGCAGCTGTAAAGACTGATTAAGTGCACTGGCCAATCCACGCTCAATATTATGAAACCCCCCCAATCTCAGTTGAGCAGGAGACTGAACCGAAAACCCCAGCACCGCGATTTTTTTACGATATTTTTTTGCTTGGGAATCAGGGCAACTGGCAACTTCTTCAACATCAAAGTTCATCACCAGATTCAAGATGCCTTTTTTAACAAATTCATCTTGTAGTACAGATTTACGAATACGCGCTTCACCCGAAACTGAAAAGTAGTCCTTACTTATCTTTCCATTGCTAACACGTTGATCACTCTTTACTCGGGCACCCGCCTGAAGCAGAGCTTGCTTAAGCGCATCCTGTCGAGCACGATCTCTCGCCAGATCATAGCGTTGACCATCAAAATCTGCCTGCCCTGTGACTTGTATCCACTCTGCATTAGCACTTACTGGTGATAGCAAACAAGACATTAGAGCGAGCAAGAAGGAAAAATACTTCATACCAACCTCACTTCAAAAAATATACAGATTGCATTGACTGAGATGCAGCACGCTTAGTGCGGGGCTCACTACTGGAAGCCATAGGCAGTGGCCGGTGGCAATCTATACCGAACTTGATATTGTTCATTTTATTGATACAGTCGTGAAAATCGCCTGGCAGTAATATTTCCAACACAGTCTCAAATCCGCGCCCCTTATTCTCAATAATCGAAACTACCCTTGCACCTCGCACATAAGAATCGACAGCCGCTGCATAGTGATCACTTTTCATCACAAACTCATCAACCTGGGAACCACCACTGATTCCGATACCGTAAAGCCTTTCGGCCAAGGTACGGTAAGCATCAAGCTTTGAGGCCCTTATCGCCATCAAACGCTTCGACTCTGACTCCGAGTCCTCCTTTCTTTCATAAGCGCCATACCCCGTAACACGGACTACAATAGGCTCAATCGGCTCCTTCTCCTCTTTCTTCATCGTACCCACACTATTCTTATCTTTATATTTATGGGCATGAGCCGGAGAAAAGCAGAGCGCAGCGGTTAGTAAACAAAAAATGACTAGATTCTTCAAAGCAAGCATATCAAACTAGGTTCCCAGTAAATGGTGAGCGAAGATCGCATCGAGACACCCCGAACAACAGATACTTAAATGCGTTAATAAGAGCCAAATACCTGAGTTTTTCATAATCACTATGAAAATCCTGTGCCAAGTCATTACTGTAAAATTTGCAGCAATTCAGGAGAGCGCTTGCCGTTTTCATAGCTCTAAGCGGCAAATAAGGTTGTTAGGCGGCAATACAGAGTCATTAAATGACTTCAATACATAAGCACAGTTAAGCCAAAAAAATTACCACGAATTTGGACATTATGTTACAAAGCGTGACGTGCCCGTCGTTGTCACTTTCGACTTTCCGTTAAAATTGCCTCTACGGATCAAGCTACGTACAGTCACCGTACCGTTAGCCAGCATAAGTTAACTAGTCAGGACCCGCTCAAGGAACAAGGAAATAATGAATTTCAGATCCACCTTCAGCTTATCAAACTTTGCCATTTGCTTAGTTTGTCTCGCTTATAGCTCAACCGCACTAAGTGGCTACAAAGTATTTTTAGACCCTCGTTCCATGGCTATGGGCGGAACCGGTGTTGCTTCAGCTTCAAAGTTTAACGCGTCCGCTCACAACCCTGCTTTGATTGCCTTCAACCGAGGCGATAAGCCCGACAAGATCTATCTTGCAATAAATAGTGGCCAGCGACAGCTTTACGGAGAGTCTTTTAACTCTGACGTTCTCGACTATCAAAATTCACCAATAGAACAAGACTTTATCAACGCCGCTAACAGCGGAGATATTAGCGACACCAGAGATACCGCTAAACTTCTAAAAGACTCTCTAAGTGAAAAAAGTTTTAGCTCATATCGCTCTGATGAAATGCATAACTTTAACTTGTTAGTGGATACTGACCCGCTAACTATCAATTTCTACACTCGCCGTGAAATTCGCAAAGTAAGCACCATCCTAAATAAAGATGCAGCAACTATTGATGACATTGTTAGACAAGTAGAAACTACTGGCCTTGCGGAATCCACAGGTATTGAAGACCTATTAAGTTCATCGGTTGAAAGCACTCAATTTGACTATGAAGAAATGGGCGCAACCGTCGCTACAACCAATGTTATTGATTATAACATGCCCATATCGTGGGGTTTTACACCCAAACTGATTCAGTTCAATGCATCTCAAGTTTCAAGGCCGCTAGATGAATACGATGTGAATAACGCTCCGGCTGACAGACCTAGTGATAGCAACCTAGAATGGAACGTAGATATAGGCTTAGCAATCCTGTTTACCGACAACTTTTTACGTGAAGAATTCGGCCTGGATGGTTGGTGGCTAGAAGGCGAGTGGGTATTCGGTATTTCTGGAATGAATATGTTTCCAACCGACATTTCAACATTCTCCCCTCCCGTACCCACTGATGAATTACCTCGAGGCAAGCCTTCAGTTCAAGCACGCTATAAAGTGGGTTTAGCCACTTACCGTGAAGACTATATGATGACGCTTGATATTGATCTAAACGAAGATGAAGTGTTCGCCTTCGAAGGCAATACCCGCTTCATATCTTTTGGTGGTGAGTATTACTGGAGAGATGACTTCCACTTACGTGCAGGTGCGCGCTTCAATATTGCTGAAACAGAAGAGGCCTCAAAAGAAGATCACACCTTAACAGCTGGTTTTTTATACCAGCCACGCCACTTCAATATTGAGGCTGCATTTATGCTGAGTGAAGTAGAAGCTGGCGGTTCGATAGGATTTGGTTTAGCATTCTAGCTCTTTCTCTCCCGTGGGCTTGAATGTGATGAAAACCTACCTTGTGGGTGGTGCTGTACGTGACTCTTTGCTCGAAATTAACAGCAAGGATAAAGACTGGGTCGTAGTAGGTAGCAACCCAGACGAGATGCTTAAACAAGGCTTTACCCAGGTCGGCCAAGACTTCCCTGTATTTCTCCACCCCAAAACTAGAGAAGAGTACGCTCTTGCGCGGACAGAGCGTAAAAACGGTCAGGGCTACCAAGGCTTCAGCTTTGACACGTCAAAATCAATCACTTTAGAACAAGACCTTATCAGAAGAGACCTAAGCATTAATGCGATGGCAATGAGCGCAGACGGTGAGCTGATTGATCCGTATGGCGGTCAAGACGATCTGAAGAACAGACTACTCAGGCACGTCTCGCCAGCCTTCACAGAAGACCCACTAAGAATTCTACGCGTGGCTCGTTTCGCTGCTCGCTTTTATCACCTCGGCTTTAAAATAGCTGACGAAACACTCGATTTCATGAGCAAAATGGTTCTGAAAGGTGAGGCAAATCATTTAGTCCCTGAGCGTATCTGGCAAGAAACTGAACGAGCACTAAGTGAAAAGTCCCCTTGGATTTATTTTGAAGCACTTAGAAAAGTTGGCTGCCTGAAAGTCGTATTCCCGGAAATCGATGCGCTATTTGGCATTCCTCAGCCAGAAAAGTACCACCCAGAAATCGACTGTGGCATCCACGCTCTCATGTCCTTGGAGCAAGCTAGTCAACTAAGCCAATCAAAACAAGTTCGCTTTGCTGCTCTTACACACGACTTGGGAAAAGCTTGTACCGCCCCTGAAAAATGGCCAAGCCATCATGGCCATGAGCGCCTAGGTTTAGAGCCGATAAAGAAGCTCTGTGAACGAAATCGAGTACCGAATGAATACCGAGACCTGGCATGTTTATGCAGTGAATATCACACGCACATCCATAAAGCTTTTGAGTTAAGAAGTGAAACCATTCTGAAAGTTTTAAAGCAGTGCGACGCCTTTAGACGCCCTGAGCGCTTTGCAGAAATATTACTGTGCAGCAAGGCAGACTCACGAGGTAGGACCGGGTTTGAAAAGGCGCAATACCAACAAGCAGATCTTTTTAGCCGGATATTACACACTCTCAGCTTAATCACCACAAAAGAGATCGTTGCCGAGGGCTACAAAGGGAAAGAAATTGGCGAGCAGCTAGACCGTTTACGAAAAGAAAAAATAAAGCAGATAAAAAGCACTTATGAAGGAGAAAACTCGCCCACTAGCTGAGCATTTTTAAATCCGCACTGACGCCAAGCCTCATAACTTATGATTGCCACTGCATTGGACAAGTTTAGGCTTCTGCTATCGACCATCATTGGAATGCGGATTCTGTGTTCTGACTGAATACTCGCTAAAACTGAATCGGGCAGCCCTGCCGTTTCAGAACCAAACAATAATACGTCACCTTCCTGGTAAGTGAGCTGATCATGAGGCCCACTCCCCTTAGTTGTACATGCAATAATTCGCCGCCCTTCAACAGCCTCAAGAAAAGAAGCATAGTCCTTATGGCGCGTTACGTTTGCCATATCTCGATAGTCCAGACCCGCACGTCGAAGTTTCTTTTCTTCTAGATCAAACCCCAATGGCTCGATTAAATGAAGATAACAACCGTTGTTCGCAACCAGACGAATTATATTACCTGTATTGGGGGCGATCTGAGGTTCATAGAGTGCGATATGGAACATATATTTAATATCAACCAAATAGGGAAAATAGAAATAACAAAAAAATGCGCTCAAACAAAAAAGCAGTGCGACATAGCACTGCTTTCTTCTTTCATAACAAGAGGCTTAGTGAGTAGACTCACTACCCGCTTTTTTCTCAGCCGCTTCTTGCGCTTCTTTTTGCTTCTTCATTACAGCTTGAGCAAAGATAGCATCGAAGTTAACCGGTGCAACCATCATTGCCGGGAAGCTACCTTTAACGACAACTGTGTCAATAGTTTCACGCATGTAAGGGAATAGAAGATTTGGGCAAAACGCATTTAGCGCTTGTGCCAATTGAATACCTTCTAGACCTTCAAGCTTAAAGATGCCCGCTTGCTGAACTTCAACAATGTAAGCCGTCATACCTTCGACTGAAACGGTAAAAGTAGCTGAAACAACTACTTCATAGTGATCTTCACCTAAACCAGCATTTTTAGTATTGAGATCCATTTTCACTTCTGGCTTCCATTGTTTCTGGAAAACCATGGGTGAGTTCGGTGACTCAAAGGAAATATCTTTTACATAGATGCGCTGTAGGGCAAAGTTGACTTGTGGCTGCTGTTCCTCTTGAGCGCCAACTTCAGGCGTTTCATTCTCTGACATGATGGATCCTAATTCTTGATAATTTGATAACAGCTCGTAAAACTTAAGCTGACGAGCCAAAAGTTAAATACTAGGCGGTGCTAGTTAAAAATGCGAGCCTATCAAGCTCTTTTTTTAGTTTTTGCGATAGGAATAACCTTATAAGCTATAAGGTCTCCAATAAAGCGTCTAGCTCACCCTTTGCCTCTAAAGCAAATAAGTCGTCACAGCCACCTACGTGAGTTGTTCCAATCCAGATTTGTGGCACTGTATGCTGGCCAGATTCTTTCATCATCTTTTGCCTGATAGATGGATCTGCATCCACTAGAATTTCATCAAAGTTTACTTTCTTTTTTTGAAGAAGCGCTTTAGCACGAAAGCAAAACGGGCAGAATTTTGAAGAATACATTACGACCATTTTATTGACTCTTAGCTATTGTGTTTATTTACGAACCAGAGGCATATTGCTATTTTTCCACTCAGCAATACCACCACTCATACGGCAGACATTCTCAAAACCTTCTGCCTGCAAAGTCTTACCCGCCATTCCAGAGTGCTGACCCATTTTATCTACCAGGATAATTTGCTTATCCTTATATTTTTCCAGCTCAGTCGATCGCTCTTTCAAGTTTGCAAAAGGAATATGCAAGGCACCTGTAATTTTACCTTCAGAGAAGTCTTTCTTGTCACGTAAGTCAACGATCACAGCCTGATCTTTATTTAGTAAAAGCGTCGCCTCTTGAGGACTAACGGCTCTTCCAGAACGCGATCTCTCGGTAAACCATAGTGCAGCCAACAACGCGACAAACAAACCTGAAAGCTCAATATGATTACCAATAAATTCAAATAAACGATCCATTACTCAGTCCACAACAGTAAAACCGGCTAAATTGCCAGATAAAGTAGAAGCTCTGCCCTGAGTAGCGCCAGTAAATCTTGTTTCACTCGCTCTACTCCATAGCCTCACGCAAAAGGAGTCGCATTATACACACGCCCCTCCTGGCACCTCAATAGCTAGAACCTAATGCAGCGAGAACAACTAAACAACGACACACTAATTAATTCTGACACTCTAGGTCGCCAACCGTCCAAAATAACGGTAAAATCCGCGTCACTATTGGAACCTTGTATGAGAGTAATTTCACGAGGTTCACTGCGCGCCGTTTAAAACTTTACATTAGGTAGTACGTTAATATGGGTAAACAGACCACCGCACTAATCATTCTCGATGGCTGGGGCCACCGTGAAGAAACCGATGCAAATGCTATTCGTCAAGCCAGCACACCTTTTTGGGATAAAATTTGGCAAGAGCGTCCTCATAGCCTGATTCAAACCTCTGGCATGGCCGTGGGCCTACCTGATGGGCAAATGGGAAATTCTGAAGTGGGTCATATGAACCTCGGTGCCGGAAGAATCGTCTACCAAAACTACACCCGTATCACCAAGGATATTGACGAAGGAACATTCGAAAATAACGAAGCCATCTGCAAAGCTATAAACAGCGCAGTAGAAAGCGGCAAAGCAATCCATCTTATGGGGTTAATGTCTCCGGGTGGTGTTCACAGTCATATCGACCACATCCAGGCAGCCATTAAAGTAGCGGCAACAAAAGGCGCCAAAGAAGTTTACGTTCACGCATTCCTCGATGGCCGAGATACACCTCCGCGCAGTGCACAGCCCTCTCTAGAAGCTGTGGAAAAGCAACTTTCTGATCTAGGTATTGGTAGAATCGCTAGCATGGTCGGCCGTTACTACGCGATGGATAGAGATAATCGCTGGGATCGTGTAAAACTAGCTTATGACCTTTTAACTGAAGGACAGTCTGATTATCGTTACGAAACGCCTACTCAAGCACTTGAAGCGGCATATCAGCGTGACGAAAACGACGAGTTTGTTTCAGCCACAGCCATTGGAGATGCGAACTCTGGCCAGATCAATGACGGCGATGCGGTTATCTTTATGAACTTCCGAGCAGACAGAGCACGCGAATTAACCCGAAGCTTTGTTGATACAAATTTCGAAGGTTTTGAGAAATCCAAGGCACCTAAGCTTGCCGACTTTGTCATGCTAACGGAATATTCTGCAGACATTGCAACTAGCTGTGCCTACCCTCCAATGGACCTACCCAATTGCTTGGGTGAATACATGGAGACGCTGGATAAAACCCAACTTCGAATTGCTGAAACCGAAAAATATGCCCACGTCACCTTTTTCTTCAGTGGTGGCCGGGAAGCATTATTTAAAGGCGAAACTCGCGAACTCATCCCTTCTCCAGATGTAGCAACCTACGACCTAAAACCTGAAATGAGCGCTCCTGAAGTTACTGACAAGCTGGTCGAAGCGATTAAGAGTCAAGAATATGATTTGATTGTCTGCAACTTTGCTAACGGCGATATGGTTGGCCACACAGGAAAACTCGAAGCCGCTGTCAAAGCAGCAGAATGCCTCGATAGCTGCCTGGAACGTGTGGCAACCGCACTTGAAGAAAGTAAGGCCCAATGTTTGATTACCGCAGACCATGGTAACGCAGAGCAAATGCTTGATCCCAATTCAGGACAGGCACACACCGCTCACACCACATTGCCCGTACCACTGATATATTTAGGTGATAAAGACATTTCACTCAAAGACGGTGGTAAATTAAGCGATATCGCACCCTCCTTGCTCGATTTGATGTCTATCGATATCCCTTCAGAAATGACGGGAATGTCACTAATCGGAAAATAGTCTGCAATAGCCTCAGTGTATAATAATCAATCCTTTAAGAAGAGCACTAGAGTATTCTTATGCTCTTCGTGGATTGTAGGAACCCTCTAATGTCTTGGTCGATTAACTTAATATGCATGCTAGTATTAATTATCAACATGCTCTCAAGGCTCCTCACTAATCGATGAAATACCTTCTGCTTACATTCTGTTTGTTAGCTTCACTCGTAGCAAACCCAAGTCTTGCAGAAGTTTCTCAAGAACACTCTGAGCGTGAACTCGCTCAACTTAAATCCAGCATCACCAAAATCAATCGCTGGCTGAATCGCGCTAATACTGAAAAAACCGGGCTTTCAAAAGCACTGGAGAAGCAAGAAAAAGCTATCAGCAAGCTAAGCAAGTCAATTCGTACCAGCAAAGCAAATATAACGAAGCAAACCAAAGAGCTTAAAAAGCTGGAAAAAGACCACTCTCAACAAACAAAGGCGCTAAAAAAACAGCAGTCGTTCTTAATAAAGCAATTACAACGTGCGTACCTGCACGGGGAACAATCTCAAACCAAACTTCTTTTAAACTCTAATAACCCCCAGGAACTTGCTAAGGATATGCGTTTCTTTGCCTATATTAATGAAGCGCGTAGTGAAAAAATTTCCGAGGTACAAGACATTCTTAACATCATAAAAAATACCGAGAAAAAAATACTTGTTAAGAAAAATAAACTGCACGAACAGCATAAGCTTCAACAACAACAGCGCTTAGAGCTGAAAAAAGAACAAGCAGCTCGTAAACAGGTACTCGCAAAACTCAAGGCCAATATAAAAAATAACACGCAGCGTCTTGAAAAAATGCGCAAAGACCAAGCGCGCCTAGAGAAGCTTCTGAACGAATTAGAGCAAGCCATTGCCAACATCCCCCTCCCTGACGACGCCGCTCCGTTTAGCAAACAAAAAACCAAGCTTCCGTGGCCTGCGAAAGGTAAAGTCATTGGGCGCTTTGGTAGTCGAATTGCTCAGGGTAAGCTAAAGCTCAATGGCATTCATATTGAGACAAAAAACAACCAGGAAGTTCAAGCCATCCATTCTGGAAGAGTTATATTTTCTAACTGGATACGTGGCTTTGGTTTGCTCATTATTATCGATCATGGTAATAATTACATGAGTTTGTACGGTAACAATAAGAGCCTTGCAAAAGATACCGGAGACTGGGTTAGAGCAGGTGAAGTTCTCGCCTATGCAGGGCAAAGTAATGCAAAAAGTGAAACAGGGCTATACTTTGAAATTAGAAAAGACGGAAAGCCTTTAAATCCTAGCCGATGGCTACGAAAATAAATTCTTCAGGACCCACTTAATGAAATTAGTTTCTCGTTCCTTACCTTTAATGACATCACGCCGCAAACGCATCTGCACTTACAGCGCTATTCTGGCTGGGTGCTTATCTTTCAGTCAGCCCGCACTTTCCCAGCAAACTGAAAGTGCTGGTATACAAGATACTAATTTAGCTTCGGAACAAGCGACTGCCCCCTTACCTTTAAATGAGCTGCGAAAGTTTACCAATGTATTTGGCAAAATTAAGAATGCCTACGTCGAAGAAATAGATGACGCTACCCTGCTAAAATATGCGATTCGTGGCATGTTGTCAGGGCTTGACCCACACTCAGCTTATCTTGAGCCAAGCGCATTTTCAGACCTGCAAGAGAACACTTCAGGCACATTTGGCGGCTTGGGTATAGAGGTAGGTATGGAGAATGGCTTTGTAAAAGTTATTGCGCCGATTGATGATACCCCCGCTCAGAAAGCAGGCATTGAGGCTGGCGATTTAATTATCAAATTAGATGAAACACCCGTAAAAGGAATGAGTCTTGATCAAGCTGTTGACACGATGCGTGGTGAAGCGGGTGAGCCGATTACATTGACCATCGTCCGTGAAGGCGAGCGCGAGCCATTAGAAATAAAAGTCGTACGTGACATTATTCAAGTAACCAGCGTCAAAACGCTAGTACTTGATGAGCAGTACGGCTACATCCGTATCACTCAATTTCAGGCACAAACTGGTAGCGACTTCGCCAAAGGCCTTAAAAAGCTTCAAGATGAAACTGAAGAACTTGCAGGCTTAGTTATTGACTTAAGAAACAACCCTGGAGGCGTACTTCGTGCTTCAGTAGAAGTTGCCGACCAGTTGATTGAAGAAGGTCTCATCGTTTATACAAAAGGCCGTGCTAGCGAAGCCGATTTAAGCTTTAACGCGACACCTGGTGACGATGCTAATGGCATACCCATTATCGTTCTTATTGATGGAGGCTCCGCATCAGCTTCTGAAATCTTGGCCGGAGCACTTCAAGATCACAATCGGGCAGTCATAATGGGAACACAGAGCTTCGGCAAAGGCTCTGTACAGAACGTCATGGCTCTTGATGCTGAATATGGGCTTAAGCTAACAACGGCCCGCTACTATACCCCTAATGGCCGCTCGATTCAGGCGCAAGGTATCGAGCCCGATATAGAAGTTAACCGAGCCAAGTTGAGTGAAGAAAAAACCAAAGCCTTTTATCGAGAGTCTGATCTAGCCGGTCACTTAAGTAACGGCAACCAAAATAAGAATGAATCCAGCAAAGAAGAAAGCGAAGACTCAGAAGTTTCTCGTCAACAATCCATGCTGGAAAAAGACTTCCAGCTTCAGGAAGCTTTAAGTTTGCTAAAGGCTTTGGATATTCTAAAAGTTAAGCAAAAGAACTCTTCCGTCAAAACACCAGAGAGCCAAACTGAGGCTGAAAACCTAGCTGAAGAAGGCACGCCACAAGGTGAGTAACTATCTCCTCAAGCTCAGTACAGTAGTCACCTTTATCCTGACTACTGTCGTGCTTGCTTTTCCCGTTGCTGCAGAACTAAAGCAGCAACCGACCATCGCGATCGTCATTGACGATATGGGGAATCACCTGGAGAACGGCTCCCGATTAATTGACCTACCCTACCCCCTTACTTTGTCTTTTCTACCAGAAAGACGCCATACACGAGCCCTAATCGAAAGAGCTAAAGAGAATGGCAAGGAAATCATGCTCCACTCGCCCATGCAAAATAAGCTTGGGATTAAGCTCGGTAAGGGCGGTTTAACCGAAAGCATGAGTGAGATGCAAATTAAGCAAACCTTGCGAAAAAGCTTTATCTCGATTCCGCATATGGTAGGCCTGAATAACCATATGGGCAGTCAGTTGACAACTCAAAACAAGGTTATGGAGTGGGTAATGGAAACGGTTAAACAGCACCCCTTCTTTTTCTTGGATAGTCGCACCTCTGCCAACTCGGTTGCCGCCAAAATTGCCGCAGCGCACCAAATCCCTAACATAAGCCGGGATGTTTTTCTTGACCATTTTCAAACCCGAAAATTTGTTCAAGCTCAGTTTATCAAGCTAGTCGAACTAGCAAAGAAGAATGGCACAGCCATAGCAATCGCCCACCCTCACAAAGTCACAGTTGAATACTTGAGCTGGGCTCTGACAAAGCTTGACGAAAAAGGTATCAGTATCGCTTCTGCTAGCGCTATCTGGCAAATACAAAACCCTGGACAGAGCATGCAAAACATCTTTGCTGCAAGAAACAAAGTTCCTCGACTAGCACAAAGTAAATCATCCACGTCAGACACCTTAAAGCACGCAAACTACAGCCCGCAAAGAATTCCGCAAGAATATCAAGACACCCTATAAATTCTTCCTACCGATCCATAAACAGTTATTTTTCGTGATAATTAATTTAGTCGATCTTTACTGGTCAGATTTTCTATCAGGTCTATACTAAATATGCGCGGTGCCTCCGCACTTTCAAGGATTATAGCGAACACATTTCAAACCCGAGGTTTATCACCATGTCCGGCAAAAATATAGACAGCTTATTTCACGACGGCACTCTTGCTGCGATTACCTTTATGACGGCTGACGCCGCATTTGCCATCCCTCTGGAACAAGTACTTTATATTGAGAAAGACGTGAAAAGAAACCTTCAGGTAAATGAGCTTGATGAGTTTAATCACGAAGTGATTACCTTCCAGAACAACACTGTTCAGCTGTACGATTTTAATCAGCTTATTGGTTCTGAAAATCACCAGACCCTAATGAACAACCTGGTTGCCAAACTGAACGAAATGGAGCAGCAACATAGAGATTGGCTTGATGCACTAGAGTCATCACTTAAAAACAACACGCCCTTTACTAAAGCGCTTGACCCTAACAAATGCGCTTTTGGCATGTGGTACAACCAGTTCGAAACAGATATTGAAGAGCTTAAAGAAGCCCTCCTGCGCTTTGATGAACCCCATAAAAAGTTACACGGTTTAGCTGAAACCTTACTCAACTTAAATCAGACTGATCACGACGAAGCAATGAAGATTCTGAACACCGAAAGACAAACCACGCTATCAGAATTGATCCACCTGTTCCATTTAACCAAAGAGCGAGCCTTATCGAGCATCCGTCCTATCATTCTTTTTGTAGAGCGCACTGGCGGCAAAGTAACAGCCTTACGTCTTGATAATATCAACGACATCGTCACCTTTAACAAAAAAGTATTTTGTCGAGATGACTCTGCAGATGGAATCATGAGAAGTAAAAATGATGACTTTGTGGTGGAAGGCTTTCTTAGAGACGGTAACGAAGCACCATTAATGCTGATCAACTGCCAGCCTGAGAGCAAGTCTGAATCTAATCAGGTTGCATAGAATTTAAAAAGCTTTGTAGGCAGCGCCTTCCACGGCTCGCATGAGGGCTAGCACGAAATTGATCGTGCGCCTGAACCCTCTGCCTACAATAGACAACTTTCTCGCGCTTAAGACCTACAGGCGCATTTCAATACCACAATCGGCCATATGTGCCTTGGCTTCTTGAACGCTGTACTCTCCAAAATGAAAAATACTTGCTGCCAGAACAGCATCGGCGCCACCTTCCAAAACTCCATCTGCCAAGTGCTGTAAATTCCCCACACCGCCAGATGCTATAACCGGAATAGACACAGCATCGGTAATCGCCCTAGTGACGCCTAAGTCGAAGCCGTTTTTCATACCGTCCTGATCCATACTGGTTAGTAATATTTCACCAGCACCGTAATCAGCCATTTTCTTGGCCCATTCGATTGCATCCAAGCCTGTAGGCTTACGACCACCATGAGTAAAGATTTCCCATCGACCTTCTTCACCCTCTGCACTCACCTTCTTCGCATCAATTGCGACGACAATACATTGGCTGCCAAATTTCTCGGCAGCTTCACGAACAAACTCTGGGTTAAATACTGCCGCTGTATTGATCGCAACCTTATCCGCGCCGGCATTCAACATACAGCGGATATCTTCAACTTTTCGGATTCCACCACCAACCGTTAGCGGAATAAACACTTCACTCGCCATTTTTTCAACAGTATGAACCATTGTGTCACGGCCTTGGTGACTCGCTGTGATGTCCAAAAAGGTGATTTCATCAGCCCCTTGCTCATCATACTTTTTGGCAACTTCTACCGGGTCACCTGCGTCACGGATATCAACAAACTGTACGCCCTTTACAACGCGCCCTTCATCAACATCCAAACAGGGAATAATTCTTTTAGCCAAGCCCATTAACTAGCTCTCCACTTATAATTTCAATCTTCACAATAGTCTTGAGCCTCTTTAAGGCTTAAGGCTTTTTCATCCAAAGCTCGTGAAACCAATACGGTTTCGATACCCACTTCAGACTCGGAATACAATGCACGAATATCATCCATATCTGCTACCCCGCCAGTCACCCACAATGGTACGCGAGAGACTTCAGCAAGCTTAATAGCCTCGTCGAGATTAACACCCTGACAGCTCCCTATACGCCCAAGGTCTCGATAAACCAGAGCAGAAATATCAGCAGCACTTAATTGCTGCGCCCAGGTTTCGGCAGTAACTGGTGACGTTTTCTGGCAACCATGTGTACACACCTGACCCTCTAGCAGTGACAGGCTCACCGTAATGCGCTCAGGAAAGCGCTTACACATTTCAGCAATAAACGCAGGATCTTCTATAGCTTTAGTTCCTAAGGTCACTGTTCTAATACCAGACTTCAGGTAATGCTCAACTTCAGATTCACTACGAATTCCACCTTCAACATGTAAATTTAGATTTGGAAAACGCTGAGCGATCGAAACGATCATTTCTGCATGAGCCGTCCGCCCCTGAATTGCACCATCTACGTCAAACACATAAAGGTCCTGCACACCGGCATCCATCCAACGCCCGGCAAGGTCTGTCGCATCATCGGAGTAAACTTTGGTCTGATCAAGGTGATGACCAGACACATGCACACATTTAGCCTGCATTAGGTTAATTGAGGGTAGGATATTCATCGCTTGACTAGTACCTTCTATTTTCCAGACCAGTTCGCAAAATTCTTGAGTAGCTGTAAACCTGCATGCTGGCTCTTTTCAGGGTGAAACTGAACTGCAAAAATGCTATCTCGGCTAAGTGCCGCAGCGATAGACTTCCCGTATTGGGCCGAACCTGCCAAGTATTGATGATCAGCCGCTACGTAATAGCTATGGACAAAGTAAAAACGCGAGGCATCTGAGATCTTATGCCACATAGGGTGATCACCATTCTGCACCACCTGATTCCACCCCATATGCGGTACTTTCAAACGAACCTTCTCGCCCTTATCGTTCTCTTCATACAAGCTTTCGCCAAAATGCAAAACATCGCCTGGGAAGGCACCGATACAATCAACGCCTCCATTCTCCTGGCTATGTTGAAGCAAAGCTTGCATGCCAACACAAATACCCAAAAAAGGTCTGTCCTTGGAAACTTCCATGCTTAAGCTATCAAAGCCCAAACGCTTAATTTCAGCCATGCAATCGCGCATAGCGCCTACACCAGGCAAAACAACCTTATCTGATGCACGAATCGTATCCGCATCCGAAGTTACAAGGACTTTTGCATCAGGCGCTACGTGTTCAAATGCCTTCGAAACCGAATGCAAATTGCCCATACCATAATCAATAATGGCAATTGTCGTCATTTTTTCTCACTCGTAAAAAGCAACTGACCTCAAAAGAGGCCAGTATTATTTATTAACTGTCGTACAACTTGAAACCGGTTCTATAAAGAACCTTTAGTAGACGGCATTTTTCCTTCCATTCGCTCATCAAGTTCCAAAGCCATGCGAAGCGCGCGGCCAAAAGCTTTGAATACCGTTTCGATCTGATGATGAGCATTTTTACCCTTCAGATTATCGATGTGCAAAGTTACATTGGCGTGATTTACAAAACCTTGAAAAAACTCATAAAACAGCTCTGTATCGAAGCGGCCGACACTTCCTCTGGTAAAAGGAATATCGTATTCCAAGCCAGGACGGCCAGAGAAGTCGATAACAACACGCGACAATGCCTCATCTAGAGGAACATAGGCATGGCCATAACGACGAATGCCTTTCTTATCGCCCACAGCTTTAGAGAATGCCTGGCCTAGTGTAATACCCAAATCTTCAACGGTATGGTGATCGTCTATGTGCAAGTCGCCTTTACAGTGCGCATCGATATCAATCATGCCATGACGACAAATCTGATCCATCATATGCTCTAAAAAAGGCACGCCAGTATCAAATTTAGCCTCACCCGTTCCATCAAGATTCACAGAAACTTTTATCTGTGTTTCCAGAGTATTACGTTCTACTTGGGCTTTTCTCTCAGCCATTTACTTCTCCGAAAATAAAATAATAAATAGATAAATTAGATAGCCTTATTTATCCACAGCACAAAAGGTCTAAGCCAATGCGCCTTTCAGGTTGTCGATATACTCATCAACCATTGCACTAAATTCATGCTTAACAACCGGGCTAATTGCTAACTTAAGCAGGCCTGGTAAAGGCAAAGTCAATTGCGCAGAAGTCGTTAATTTCAAGTTAGTTACGCCGTCACCTTCGGTTATTTCCCACTTACCTGATACAACGCCATTACCCTCACCCTTAACAGGAGTCCAAGTAACTTCACATGCGGCTTCGTCAGCAGAATACTTACAGGCATAAACAGTCTGGATTGCATGATCACCCAAGCCTACCTTTTCCATTTCCCAAAGAAAGGTATTGTCACCTTGATCGGTTAGTGCTTCAACTTTTGGGAAGTGGGCGCCTGAAGCGGGCACATCCGCCAACAATGCAAAAGCAGTGCTTGCATCGGCTTTAACGGTAAACTCGCGATCAATATCAATACTTACTTTAACGGTCATTTCCTACCTCACTATTATTATCACTGGTGGTTTTCTCAGGGTGTATTTCTGTGCGGGCAAGCCTATTAATGAGCGTTCCGATTAGAAATTCGAAAAGCTTCAATGACATAATCCTGCAGACCAGCAATAATAAACACTTCAAAGATAAAAAGCCACGATACCTTGAACAAGAAACCGACTCATTAAGGGCCATATACAGCAATGAACAAATTTCTTAAATTCAGCTTACTTTTGGTTATCGGACTGCCCTTATTAGCAGTGCTAGGTATCGCGCTGTTCATTCAGTTTCAAGATGCAAATCGCTTCAAACCTACGATTGAGCAGCAAGCTATAGAACAAGCCGGAATAAACTTATCGATAGACGGGTCCCTAACCTGGTCTTTGTACCCACTCGGCATTGATATCAACGATATGCAAATCAGTGATCAGCATGGACAAGCGTTTGCATCTATTAAGAGAATACTGGCGCAGGTAGACCTATTTTCTTTACTCAAGGGTTCACCCAGCGTTCACACCCTGCTTCTCGATAGTGCAAAAATATCGCTATTTGAAGACGAGCAAGGAAAAGCCAATTGGCTTAATATTCTACCAACACAAGAAACAGCGGCACTGGAAAAAGACACCTCGGAAACGAAAGCAAAAGATTCAAATCAAGACTCAAAAAACCAGAAGACTTCTGAGCTTTCGTTTTTACTCAGCCAGCTAAGCATATCTAACCTAAACATTGCTTATACATCAGAGCTCAAAAACCAAAGCATTAAACTTTCACCTGCGAGTATTAAGGTTTCAAACATAGCACCAAACAAAGATGTACCCTTCGACATAGACTTCACCTTCGAAGACACCATAGAAAAACTAACACTCAATTCTAATATTATTGGCCTTATCGAGTTTTCACCTGACTTTT
>NZ_LWGJ01000392.1:0-915 GCF_001635845.1 Oleiphilus sp. HI0132
ATTGCAGAGCCCCAGTTTCATTTCGATAACAGTAGTTGGGCACTTCCGGCCAGTGAGTCGGAATATCGTCGTGGCGTGAAGGCAGCGCGTAGTTACCTAGCGCGTCTCTCTGACCCTCAACAACCGGACGCTCAGTTCTATGCGCGAGCAGATAATTTAAGAAGTTGGCTATCTGAAGTCGAGAATCGTTTAGGGAGTTTGTCGCGCCGTTTGAGTGAAAGTGTTGGTCGCCAGCAGCTTGACTTGGGTTTGGCGGGCGATGCAAGTGCTCAGCAGTCGACAGCTGCAGAAGGTGCTCAGGAGCGTAAGACTGCTTGGATGGAAATAGACGATGTGTTTTATGAAGCACGCGGTACGGCTTGGGCGCTGGTGCATATACTAAAAGCAATAGAGCATGACTTTAAGGCAGTGCTGATCAATAAGAATGCTTTGGTAAGCTTGCAGCAGATAACACTGGAATTGGAAGCGACTCAAGAGGCTGTTTGGAGTCCGATGATTCTAAATGGTAGTGGCTTTGGGATGTTGGCTAATCATAGCTTGACAATGTCTTCGTATATCTCAAGAGCATCAGCGGCCATTATCGACTTGCGCAGTTTGCTTCAGCAGGGCTAACTTTCTAGCACTCGTGAAGTGCAGATAGTAAAAAGGCCGCTGATGCGGCCTTTGTTATATAGAGCTAAGCGCTACAACTTACTTATTGTAGTTCGCTACAGACTTCTCGATTGACTTACGAGCAGCATCTGCATTTTCCCAGCCTTTTACTTTTACCCACTTGCCTTTCTCAAGCTCTTTGTAACGCTCAAAGAAGTGCTGGATCTGTTCTTTCAGTAACACTGGAATATCTTCAATATCCTGAATATCTTTGTACTCAGGAGATAGCTTGTCGTGAGGTACCGCTACTAGCTTCTCATCACC
>NZ_LWGJ01000393.1:0-1109 GCF_001635845.1 Oleiphilus sp. HI0132
AGTGGATTCGCAGATCGTATCAAGCATGACAAATCGTAGTACTACATCTTCTGTCTTACTAGCTACATTCCATGCATTAAGACGAAACTCTAGACCCTCATCCTCCCACCCATTATGGCTTGGAGGCTTTTGTGGCACATACCCCCATGCCGCAGCAGGTCTAACAGTGATATTCCCAATACGAGGCTCGAATTCAAAAGCGGTGGCTTCGAAGAATCTTTCAGTTAAAGCGTTCACACGAGATAGTTCCCTATTGATCCACCTCTTCGACCTTTCAGTAAATTCGTTATCTGTCTCTTCAGTTTGGAGAGATATATCATAGCTAACTCGATCATCAGTAACGTGGCAACCAGCCTGCTCAAGCAACGCGACATGAAGTGGTTCTAGGCCTTGTACCGTACACGTTACAGAATAAGTCGTCATACTATCCTCTTGACCAGAAACCTAATTTTCCGTTCGATTAGAAGCGCTAAGCCCTGCTCTTATTCAAATACTTTAGCCAATAGATTTTCTTCAACTAGGTAAATCGCGCCTTCGATAGTAGGAGCAGGGATCATTTGACTCCAAGACCAGCGCCAAGTGCCAAGAATTTTGTTCTTTTCTCGATCTCTTACTGATGCCACGATGAGCTTTATTCTGTCTTGAATAGGTTGATAGCCGAGCATTAGCTCATACCTATTATTCGAGGAACTAACATTTTTATAAGTAGTTTCAGTGTTTGAATCTGAATGAATAGTTACTTCCTTACTTGATTCTTCAGTACTAAGAGCTACTTTATACCCTTTAGATTCGAGTATGGTTTTTAGCTCTATTGTTATTAGAAGAGGGTCTCTTGAAAGATTAACGTACAACTCCTTAGGGCCTGTAGCTTTGTCAGCAATTTTTATTTTATTAATCCCGCAAGAGATCAGACAAAGAGAAGTAAGACATATAATCACTCCCTTGATGAGTTTCATTGACATCATACAATTACCTTTTCCGTTATATTAGAGTTTGATACTTGAAGTTAAGTCAGTAACCACAACGGAATCCTTCTTGTCTCCAGGAAGCATATCTCGATAGGATTTAGCTACATCCATATGCCTTTCACCTGGCATAGCCAAAATTAA
>NZ_LWGJ01000394.1:0-926 GCF_001635845.1 Oleiphilus sp. HI0132
ACGTTCTGCTGGTGATATGCCGGTACACATACAGAAAGATATGAAGATAAATAAAACAATACCTGTAGTGGGTGCCCTTATACTTTTGTGCAGTGCCTTATCGTTTAGGGTTCAAGCACAGGTCATAATTGAAGAACTGCAGCAGGCAGAATTACCTTTAGCTTTAATACCTGATGCACGTAAGAAAATAGTCTTAAAGCCAAACGGAAACTTAGCTGCTGCGACCAATGCTGATATTGTCGGCGGTCATGCGGTATCGGGTCACTATAGAATCTCTAGCGATACTGAGCAGTCAATTACGATTGATGTGATGAGTACTGAGGACGATCCTAAGATTGTGCTAAAGAACTTTAAGCTGAAGTATCAGGGCGTCACGTATAAAAAACCTCCCGTTACAGGTTTGCCTTCTCCTGGCAGTGGCGAAGACTTATTTATTGGCTTTACCGTGATATTGAAATCCGGGGCCGGTGAAGGAGAGCGCTTCCTTTCTTACACCATCGATGTAATAGAAGAATAGCTGACTCAGTTTAGGTGATTTGCCCTCTCTATATTATAAGCTCACTGCAATGAGTTTTAAGCCTTTGCTAGGGTCGTTTTCTTTGATCTCTGCACAGCTATCTATGATGGTCATTTCTTTGGTTTCTGGGAAACAGTCGCCCAGTTCATCTTTAAACTGCTGATGTGTAACATGCGGATTGTTGAGACTGACAAGTAAAGTGCCATTCTCGTTCAGGCAATCCTTGCACCAGCCAAGTAGTCGCTTGTAGTCCTGCCAGCCTCGAAAGGCCTTTTTTTGGTAGGGCGGGGGATCGGTAATAATCAAGTCAAAGGGGCCGTAAGAAGAAAATTGTTTGCGTGACTTCAATATATCCCGTTTTACAAAATTCGCTTTACCCTGACTGATTCCGTTGAGATTATGATTACGC
>NZ_LWGJ01000395.1:0-890 GCF_001635845.1 Oleiphilus sp. HI0132
GGCCACTACCCAGATGCTCGTTCTGGAAACAAAGGTAACGAGCCTGAGAATATCGAAGTTGCTAGCTTCGGTGGTACGCCTTACTTATTCGTCAACTCTGAACGTGCTAACCTAGTATTTGTTTACGATGTCAGTAACCCAGAGCAGCCTGTATACAAGCAAACCCTACCTGCGGGTGTGGGCCCTGAAGGTGGCTTGGCTATCCCTGATAGAAACCTACTGGTTGTCGCCAGTGAAAAAGATGATCGTGGTGATAAGTTCCGTGCGGCATTGAATATCTATCAGCGCTCTAGCGCAGATGCAAGCTACCCAACAATCGAGTCAACTAATCGAGTCGATGAGACACCCATACCTTGGAGCGCACTATCTGGTTTGGCAGCAAGCCCAACAGATGAAAACATGCTTTATTCCATCGAAGACAGCTTCTATGGTCAAAGTCGTATTTTCGGTATTGACGTCAGCACCACACCCGCTCAGCTGAACCAGGAAGTCACAATCAAAGATAGCAATAATATCTTTGCAGCCATTTCCAGAAGCGTTTTGGCAGATGATTCGGTTGATGCTGACGATGCAACACGCGTCAGTGTTTTCGATGAAGCAGACCTAGCGCTACTGATCAATGATGACAACAGCGTCAATATTGACCCTGAAGGTATAGCCGTTGCCAGCGATGGCGGTTTCTGGGTTGCTTCTGAAGGTTCAGGTACACAAGGGGATGCAGGACGACCAATCAATAGCTTGAACTTCATATTCAAAACCGATGCGAATGGCGTCATTGAAGAAGTTATCACACTGCCACAATCAGTGAATGATATTCAAGTACGCTTCGGCTTTGAAGGCATCACTGAATATAACGGTTCAGTCTATGTAGCAATTCAGCGCGCTTGGGG
>NZ_LWGJ01000396.1:0-754 GCF_001635845.1 Oleiphilus sp. HI0132
ATCGATCACTACCACCATGGCGACTTCGGGTTTATCTATTGGCGCGACGCCGGCAAACAGCGCTTTGTACTGGCTCTCTTCATAACCCGAGCTTCCTACACTGTGAACAGTGCCCGTTTTGCCTCCGACTCCATACATTGGCAATTGCGCTCGCGTTCCTGTTCCACCCTTGGCAACAACAGCCTTCATAGCTTTTCTCAAGGAATCAGAAACATCCGAGCTCAAAATCTGCTCTCCTGGGTAATGCTCTTCACGATAAACAAGACCCAAAGGGTGCTTTACACCACCATTCCCTAATATCATATAAGCTTGGGCAAGTTGCAGTGCGGTAGCATTCAGACCGTAACCATAAGACATGGCTGCAACTTCAATTGGCTGCCAATGCGAAGAGTCTGGCAAAGAACCTATACTCTCTCCAGGAAAGCCAATTCCCGTTCCCTGCCCAAAACCAAGCCGGCTAAACATATCCCAAACGACATCACCACTAAGATCCAGCGCTATACGACTGGTTCCAACATTACTACTTTTGGCAATAATATTAAGGACACTTAGCTCACCGTAGTTTCTGTGATCTCGAATTGACTTACGCCCTAAACGCAAATAACCCGGAGATGTATCCAGGCGGGTATTCAGTGTGTATTTGTTTGTCTCTAATGCCGCGGCTATCGTTGCTAACTTCATCGTCGAGCCCGGTTCAAATACATCGGTGATCGCTCGATTCCTCAAATGCGCAACATTTATATTGCTACGATTA
>NZ_LWGJ01000397.1:0-1330 GCF_001635845.1 Oleiphilus sp. HI0132
CTCAAATCGAAGAAAAATGACGAAAAGTTTAAAATCAGAATATGCGATTAAGACCATTTAGTGCCGCAACACGATATGCTTCTGCCATAGTTGGGTAGTTAAATGTGGTATTAATGAAGTAATCTAGGGTATTTGCATCACCTTCCTGATTCATAATCGCCTGACCGATGTGTACGATTTCGGCCGCCTGATCTCCAAAGCAATGGATTCCCAATATTTTTTTGGTCTCACGATGGAACAATATTTTAAGCATTCCGACCGCTTCACCGGTAATCTGAGCTCTAGCCAAGTCTTTGAAAAATGCCTGCCCTACTTCATAAGGAACTTTGGCTTCCGTAAGCTCCTTTTCATTCTTACCGACAGAGCTAATTTCTGGGATCGTATAGATACCGGTAGGTACATCATTAATAAACCTGAAGTAACTATCGTTAAGCAAAGCGGATGAAGCAGAGCGACCTTGATCGTAAGCAGCGCTAGCAAGTGCTGGCCAACCAATCACATCACCTACAGCATAGATATTCTCTACATCTGTTCGATAGTGGTCGTCAATTGAAAGCTGACCGCGTGAGTTTGCTTCAAGACCTATATTTTCTAGCCCAAGATTTTGGGTATTGCCGCTGCGACCATTACACCAAAGAAAAGCATCAGCTTTGATCTTTTTGCCCGACTCGAAAGTAACCTCTACACCGTAATCGGTACCGACAACTGTCTCGTAGGTTTCGTTGTGTCGGACAAGAACACCATTGTTTCGAAGGTGATAGCTAAGCGCATCAGAAATCTCATCATCAAGGAATGATAGTAATTTCTCGCCAGGATTAATCAGGTCGACTTTCACACCTAAACCGGAAAAAATTGATGCATACTCGGAGCCAATAACACCGGCACCATAAATAACCATAGTGCGTGGAGTATGGCTAAGCTGCAATACCGAATCACTACAATAGATACGCTCATGCGTAAAATCAACGTTGGACGGACGATAGGGACTAGACCCGCTAGCTATGATCGCCTCTTTAAAATGAACAATATCTGCGGAACCATTTCCACGTATTTCTATACGATTATCATCTAGAAAGTAGGCCGACCCGTTGTACAAGTCTATTTTATTTCGCGCATAAAAACGGGTTCTTAGCTTAACCTGTTTACTGATTACCTTTTCTGCGTTCTTCAAGACTCTCGGAAAGGAAAACCATCTTGGCTCACCGATATCACGGAACATGGTATTGGTGTTAAAGGTAATAATCTGCTTAACGGCGTGTCGAAGTGCTTTGGAAGGTATTGTTCCAACATGAGCACAGTTCCCGCCAACTACGGGTTTATCTTCGATCAC
>NZ_LWGJ01000398.1:0-262 GCF_001635845.1 Oleiphilus sp. HI0132
TATAGCGAAGATAGTTTATTCTCAACAATTTGCTTTTCCTTTACTGGGTTAGTTGAGGAAGTAATTAGATAAGATCCAGACGGTAGTTTGTTCCAGTTTTTTTCGTCTAGATCAAAAATCGTTACAGAGCCTTCTACGTACAACTTACTTCGATTATATATAAACTGGCCTTTGCTTATAGGGTTACAGTTAGCGTGTTGGATTACGCATGTACTGCCATTTAGATCGATAATTATGGCTGCCGCCTTATTGTCATCGGTAT
>NZ_LWGJ01000399.1:0-1665 GCF_001635845.1 Oleiphilus sp. HI0132
CCAACAAATTCTGAGCCAATGGATTCTCAACCCAACGCTGTATAGCTCGCTTTAGAGGCCTTGCCCCATAAACCGGATCAAACCCGGCTTCGGCCAACTTAGCCATAGCATCCGCCTCAAACTCCAAGGTAATATCTTGCTCTAACAAACGCTTACTTAAGCCTTTCAATTGAATCTGCGCTATACCCTGAATTTGCTGGGCTCCCAAAGCATGGAAGACCACTACTTCGTCAATGCGGTTGATAAACTCCGGCCTAAAATGAGCCGATACAGAATCCATGACAGCATTCTTTATCTGATCATAACCCGCACCTTCCATTCCCATAGCCTGGATAACATCAGAACCCAAATTAGACGTCATGATAATAACCGTATTCCTGAAATCGACAGTACGACCTTGACCATCAGTTAAACGACCATCTTCCAATACCTGAAGCAAGATATTGAACACATCCGGGTGTGCCTTCTCCACCTCATCCAATAGCAATACCGAATAGGGTCTCCTGCGGACAGCCTCTGTCAAATAGCCACCTTCTTCATAACCTACATATCCAGGAGGAGCGCCAATTAGGCGAGCCACCGAATGCTTTTCCATAAATTCGGACATATCGATACGAACCATCGCATCTTCAGTGTCGAAGAGGAAGCTTGCCAAGGCTTTACAAAGTTCGGTTTTACCGACACCTGTTGGCCCCAAAAATAGAAAGGAGCCGTTTGGACGATTAGGGTCAGCCAAACCCGCACGAGAACGACGTACTGCATCGGATACCGCTTGCACTGCTTCAGATTGACCAATTACCCGCTCATGCAGAGAACCTTCCATTCTCAACAACTTATCCTTTTCGCCCTCCAGCATTTTTGAGACCGGAATACCCGTCCACTTCGATACTGTTTCTGCTATCTCTTCTTCGGTCACTCGATTACGTAATAAGGTCATACCCATCATTTCAGCCTGGCTCGCCATATCCAACTGGCGCTCCAATTCGGGAATCTTCCCGTACTGCAATTCCGACATCAATGCCAAGTCACCCTCTCGACGAGCACTCTCCAATTCGACCCTAGCCTGCTCTAACTGACTCTTAACTTTCTGGGAACCATGCAGAGCTGCCTTTTCTGCCAACCAGACTTCTTCCAGATCTGAAAATTCCTTTTCAAGTTCAGAAATTTGCTCATTCAGCTCTACAAGGCTCTTTTTAGATGAAGAATCCTGCTCCTTCTTAAGCGCCTCCCGCTCGATTTTCATTTGAATCAAACGGCGCTCCAAGCGATCTAAAGCTTCTGGCTTTGAGTCCATCTCCATTCGAATTTGGCTTGCTGCCTCGTCAACCAAATCTATCGCCTTATCCGGTAATTGGCGATCAGCTATATAGCGATGAGAAAGCTTGGCTGCAGCGATAATTGCACTATTGGTAATTTCTACCCCATGATGGACTTCGTAACGCTCTTTCAAACCGCGCAGAATAGCAATGGTATCTTCAACAACCGGCTCCTCTACTAGAACTTTCTGGAAACGCCTTTCCAAGGCAGCATCTTTCTCTATATATTCACGATATTCATCAAGCGTAGTAGCGCCAACACAATGCAGCTCACCTCGAGAAAGTGCAGGCTTCAACATATTCCCCGCATCCATTGAGCCCTCTGCCTTACCAGCACCAACCATGGTAT
>NZ_LWGJ01000400.1:0-891 GCF_001635845.1 Oleiphilus sp. HI0132
AATGTTGAAAAGATAGTTCCACTTTTTACCAATCCTGATACAATTCCCAACCGTGCCGTATAAGAAGGGTGATATAACCATTTTTCTTATGCGGCATTATTGTATCTGGCAATTGGTTTTTATCTTAAAGTTGTCTGGGGAGTACTTGCTCATCTGGAAAGACTGTTTTTAGTGGGGGCGACTCCCCCGAAATTAAGATACGTCATATGCATATTAAGCAGGTTCTTAACCTGTATTTGTTAACTACGCTTTAAATGCCGAGAGTGATTCATGCCTGTAAATCTCCAGCCAAAATATAAACGAATTCTTCTAAAACTTAGTGGTGAAGCTCTAATGGGCGATGAGGACTTTGGGATCGATCCAAAAGTACTTGATCGCATGGCTTTAGAAATTGGTCAGCTGATTGGTATAGGTGTTCAGGTTGGCATGGTCATAGGTGGTGGTAACTTGTTTAGAGGTGCTGCCCTAAGCCAGGCTGGAATGGATCGTGTTACTGGTGATCATATGGGTATGCTGGCTACGGTTATGAATGCCTTGGCGATGCGTGACGCATTAGAACGATCCAATATATCAACGCGTGTTATGTCAGCTATCCCGATGAGTGGTGTTGTTGAGCATTACGATCGGCGCAGAGCGGTTAGAGATCTTAAAGATGGTGATGTTGTAATATTCAGCGCAGGAACGGGTAACCCTTTCTTTACAACTGACTCTGCTGCATGTCTACGAGGTATTGAGATTGATGCTGATGTTGTATTGAAGGCAACAAAAGTAGATGGTGTCTACAACGCTGACCCGATGAAAGATCCGACAGCCGTGAAGTATGATGCTTTGAGTTATGATGAAGTCTTGGATAAAAAGTTAGGTGTAATGGATCTAACGGCAATTTGTTTG
>NZ_LWGJ01000401.1:0-1239 GCF_001635845.1 Oleiphilus sp. HI0132
GTGCATAAGTAGATTTGCCCAAACAAACAGTGAGGACGCTACGAGGAATTCTGAAGTACTCAACAGTTCGAGCCAAAGCAAAGGAGTTTGGTGGGATGATACAAACATCGCTATCAATATCGACGAAGCTGTTTTCATCAAACTGTTTAGGGTCTACGGTTGCTGAGTGGACGTTTGTGAAGATCTTGAATTCACTGCTGCAGCGAACATCGTAGCCATAACTGGATGTTCCATAAGAGATAATTCGGCCATTTTCACCGGTTCGAACCTGCCCTGGTTCGAATGGCTCAATCATGCCTTGCTCTTGTGCCATTCTACGTATCCACTTGTCAGACTTTATTGCCATGTTTCGCTGTTCCAAATAAAAAGTTTAGAAGCTGTCAAAGTAATGCTTCCGTAAAGCTGGCTATAATACCTTTGCTTAAGATATAAGCAAAGTATCTACTTACAACGATGGCTTAACTTTTCGAGCAGACTTACTAGGTTTGTTGAAAATATGGTCTAAGCTTGTATCACGCTGTATGTAAAGTGTAGATAGATTGATTCTTCGAATTCACCTAGAGGTAGGACACGGTTTTGGGCCTTTCCGCACTAGAAAAGTTGAAGCATGGTTTAAGGTTTAAGAAACTGGGCCACCGCTTGACCTTTTATTTTGTATCACTCGGTATCTTTTTTACCGTGGTGACGGTATCGGTATTGCTGGTAAAACAATATCAAGATGGAAGGCTTTCTGTTTACGAAGAAGCGAATGATACCATCAAAGCCGTTAATCAGCAGTTAGCTAGAAGCTTATGGAACGTCGATCAGGATAGCACTCATATCTTGCTGGAAGGCGTCTATCGTATGCCTTCAATTCAGGGTGTTAGAATTGTAGAAGCCTTGGGCAATGAATATCAGTACGGGGATATTGAATTGCCAGTAAGTTTGTCGAGCCCTTTGGTCTTTAACGGCCAGAATATGGGTAAGATTGAAGTTGATGTGAAAGATGAGTTGATTACCGAGTCTGTATTAGACCAGATGATCGTGATCCTTATTAGTTCCACTTTGATGATCGGTTTGATTAGTTTTGTTTTCAGTACGATTGTTAAAAATGCAGTGACGCGCCACCTTTCCAAAATTAGCCGTGAAACCGTTCAGCCGGCTCAGCTAACAAGTAAAACCTATAAGCCCATTGTGCTGAATCGCCCCGAATACAGTGATGAAATTGCTGACTTGGTTGAAGCTTTGAACCGGGGACGA
>NZ_LWGJ01000402.1:0-9473 GCF_001635845.1 Oleiphilus sp. HI0132
CGACTCCGAATACGATCGATTATTTAAGGAGCTTCAAGATATTGAAGCTGCGTACCCGGAGTTAATTAGTGCTGATTCTCCGACTCAAAGGGTTGGCGGCCAACCGCTCGATAAATTCGCCCAGATTGAGCATAAGATTCCTATGCTTTCTTTGGATAATGCATTTTCTGCTGATGATTTACAGGCCTTTGATTCTCGACTACATGCGCGCCTAAGCGGCTCTGCCACGATAAGTTATGTTGCAGAACCAAAATTAGATGGTGTTGCAGTAAGCCTTTTTTATAAGCAAGGCAAGTTAATTTATGGTGCGACTCGTGGTGATGGAAAAGTGGGCGAAGATATTACTCACAACGTACGTACCATCAACTCAATACCGCTTCGTTTGCTTGGTAGTGGTTTCCCTGATGAACTAGAAGTGAGGGGTGAGATATTTATGCCTCTGGTTTCATTCAATCGACTTAATGAAGAAGCGCAAACGAACGGAGACAAACTGTTCGTTAATCCGCGTAATGCTGCCGCAGGTAGTTTACGCCAGCTCGATTCCAAAGTGACAGCGAAAAGGCAATTGAAGATGTGCGCCTATTCTGTTGGCTACTCTTCTGGACTAGGGCTTCCCAGTAGTCACTTCTCAACACTTGAAAAGCTTAATGAATGGGGCTTTGTGGTCAATAGCGATATGCAGCAACTTCAAAATATTGAGGAATGTATCGCTTACTGTGAGATGCTTAGCGATAAGAGGTCATCACTCGATTATGAAATAGACGGCATCGTGTTTAAGGTGGATGATTTTGCAGCCCAAATGGAATTAGGCTTCGTTGCGCGTGCGCCACGCTGGGCTGTTGCTTATAAGTTTCCTGCTCAAGAGGAGCTTACAGTGCTCGAAAGCGTTGACTTTCAGGTTGGGCGTACCGGCGTTCTCACGCCTGTTGCTCGTTTAAAGCCTGTTTTTGTCGGTGGCGTGACCGTTAGCAACGCAACCTTGCATAATATGGATGAAGTTAAGCGTTTACAAATAAGGGTAGGTGACACGGTTGTCATTCGCCGTGCCGGTGACGTAATCCCTAAAGTTGTACGATGTGTTAAAGAGCGTCGACCACCAGATAGTGTTGATATTGTCCTGCCAAAGTGCTGCCCCGTTTGTGATTCCCCTGTAGAAATTGAAGAAGATGGCGTGCTCGCTCGATGTAGCGGCACACTTGTCTGTGGCGCGCAATTAAAAGAGTCTATAAAGCACTTTGCCAGTAGAAAGGCTATGGATATTGACGGTTTGGGTGATAAGTTAATCGACCAGCTTATTGATAAAGAGCTAATCCAGGACGTAAGTGATTTATATAGACTTGATGCAAAGAACTTAGCGCTCTTAGAGCGTATGGGTGAAAAGTCAGCAAAAAATATTGTATCCGCCATCGAGATATCCAAGCGATGTACACTTGCTCAATTTATTTTCGCTTTGGGAATTCCAGAGGTTGGTGAAACAACGGCAGAGCTATTGGCTGAGCAGTTTGAAAAACTAGAGCGCTTAATGCAAGCAAGCAAAGAGCAATTGATAGCGTTAAATGATATCGGGCCGATAATGGCTGACAATATATTTACGTTTTTTCAGTTCGAGAACAATCAACAAAAAATATCCCAGCTAATCGAGTTGGGAGTGAGTCCAGCGCCTTTAATTGTGCCAAAGCAAAGCTTTGAAAGTGCGTTTAAAGACAAAAAAGTTGTTATTACCGGTACGCTTCCAAGTATGGGGCGTGACCAGATGAAAGCACTACTTAAGGAAAATGGTGCCAAAGTTCAATCAAGTGTATCTAGCAAAACGGACTACTTAATTGCGGGTGATGCTGCCGGTTCTAAGCTAGATAAGGCAGCTAAACTCGGTGTCGAGGTGCTTAATGAGGAACAAGTGCTCTCACTAGTTAAATAAGTGTGAACCATAAGACGTTTCCATAAAGTCCAGCTGTCACTTACTCACTGTTTTTAATATCATTTAATAGATTCAATAATTTGCGACGTCAACGCAAAAAAACAATGAGTAGAGTAATGGATTATTTGCACGTCTTGATCAAAGCAACTTTTACATCAGTTTGTCTAATGCTAATCGGTGGCTGTACTGGCGATAGTGATAGCTCTGAACCACAAATAGCTGCTGTCGAGCTATCCAGCCCACCACTCGAAATACTTGGATTCCCACCCCAAACCCTATACTACGATAGTCCATTTACATTTACTTTTGGTGCTGCTGGTGGGTCTGGTGCATATCAAATGGCCTATGTTAAGCATCCTGAAATTAATGATGATGTAACCGACATCGATACGAATATTGTTGATATGTACATCGAAAACATTAGCTCTTCCGCTGATGATGATGACGCAATAAAGCCTGCATTTAAGCTAGAGGCTTTAGTAGAGTTTCCAGAGGGAGCATCTCCGGAAACTCTGGTAGGTAGAAACTATACATACGGGCTTGAATTGAGTGATGGTATTAATTCAACTTCTGAAACATATGATTTCTCTGTTGCTGCAAACGCTCTTTCTTTCTCGGGAGGCTCGATTATCAACGAGGGGGCTTCCTCTATCGCAAGCATTAATAATCTTGTAACGGCCTATAATGCTGGTAACACCCTCGTTTGTAACCAAGTTGGTGACATAAGTTTAGGCCGTAGGGATGTCGACGGCGTGCATGTTTACCCTGCAGCTTTCCTTGTTGAATTAGAGGCACCTGTCTCAAAACGGACAACTGCTTATTATAAAACCACATCCAAATACAGCTCAGATCTGCGAGAAAGAAACGCCTCGAACATAGAGTATGCTCGCCCTGATGTTGATTATCGTTCAATTGCAGAGGGTGATGGTAAGGTAGTCTTTGAGGCTGGGCAGTCAGCCTGTTTTGTGTTGGTAGAGACAATTGATGATGGGATAATTGAGAGTAATGAGACCTTTGAAATAGAATTTACCTCGGTAGAAGGTGCGCTGATAGACATTGCTTCAGCAAATAAAACTATTGAAATTATCGACAATGAGCCTAGCGTAACAATGTCAAATATTGAAAGTGTAGGAAATGAGGGCTCCTCTTACAACATTCCCGTTAACCTACGGGCACCCTATGTAGCAGACGTTGAAATTGCTATTTATGTCGATACAGATAAAACAACAGCGGAGCAGTCTGATTATTTGCTTACCCCTGAAAACGGAGTTTTGCTGATTCCTGCTGGTAGTCTAAACGGGGCGATTTCCGTTGATATTCTAGAGAACGAAGATTTCGATGACGACTTAAGCGAAGATGAAAAAATAGTTATCCGTACAGATATTGAGGATATTATTGATGCAGAGCCAAGTGAGTTTATTATCAATGACTGGGTCGATAACGCAGTTGTTGCAAGAGGTGAAATTGGACAAGAGGCTGTAGATTTTACTATTGACTCAAATGGCCGTGTAATTTCCTTAATTTCTGACACTTCAAATATTAATAGCGTAATTACCTTGAGTTTGAGGCATCGTTCTGGCGATATTGCTTTAGTTGACGGCCTGTCTGACTTGGTCATTGCGCTTCCAGATACGAATCTTAAGCCAATATCAATTTCGACAAGTAAGGATGAAGTTGATCGAATAGTTATTGTGTACGAAGTGGAAGCGCAAAATGCTGATGGTTTTTTTGGACGCCGCGATTTTGGCGTTATGGTCTTGGCTGGGAGTGAATCCGGCGCGTTTGATGTCGAGTCTACTTCATATTATGGAAGCGAGGAAGATGATTTCATAAGCAGTACTCGCTTGTATGGTAAGGAATTGTACGTTTCGGGAAATACCTCTGGGTTCATGTTGAATGGTGAGCCTGCCGATATTGCGAATCGAGGCGGAGTCGACGGCTTTGTCTATAAAATTGATATCACTAACAATGCACCTGTTTGGTATCGCTTTGTTGGAACTGAAGAAGACGATGACATAAAAAGCATCGATGCGGGCAATCGAGACCTGATTTCGCTTAGCGGAATAAGAACGAGTTCGATGGATGGAGCTATTGGTTCACTTTCTGTAAGCACAAAGCTCACTCGCGAGAATGTAGATTTTCCAGAAATAAGTTCAAACCGTGATGATAATGTAAGGGTGATCAGATATGACTCTGACCTTTCCGGCTTTAGTGTGCTAGCTGATGGCCTTGGATTAGAGTACTCAACCACAGGTGTGACAAGCTCGTTAACCAGGGATGTGGTGGTTTATAGTTATGATTCTGCTTTTAATTCGACTGGTTATACAGAAATTTCTTCATCCGGGGCTGATGTTGGTGTCGCGATGATAAATACTGATGAAGACGACTTGCTTATTGTCGCAGGACAAACTGATGGTCAGTTTTCTGATCAAACCAAACTTGGTGGTGATGATGCCTTTGTGACGGTACTTGGCAGAGAGGGAGCCGGATATTCACAGATTGGGCTTGTGCAATTTGGTTCAATACAAAATGACAGAGTGATATCACTTAAGGAGTATAGTGATAGTAAGTTTCTTGTGTTGTGGAGTGAAATGCAAACTGACCCTGGGCAGGAGACTTATAGGATATCGGCGTTTTCTAATAGTGGCGAAATGTTGTCCTCGCCACTATAGCGTTTCACAATGATAAAGTGGTGCTCAGAGGCTATAAGCGCCTTTTAGTAGCATTCTCAACTGAAGCTTTGTCTTGTCTGCTTCTTTCGTGCGTTCGGTCTTTGTGGCGTCCAGGCAGTTGCCGCCCATCTGAAAAACAATCGTTACCATAGCTTCCGCTAAAGCGTTGCGCGTCTGATAATCCAAGGCGGCTTTGTTTGTTCCTTCTATCGCGCGCACTTTAAGATATTCTTCAAGCTCAGTAACAACGTGTCGAATTTCCAAATTAATCGCAGATCTAAACTCTTGAGAGTTACCAGTATGCTCCCGTAACAACAAACGAAAGTGGTTTGTGTTGCTCATAAGGTATTCAATAAAGGTATCGACAGAAATATCAATTGCAGTGCCTTGTTCTTGAATTCTGGAGCGAGCCTTTCTAAGAAGTTGGCGTAATGCTAAACCTGCCTCTTCGACCAAGGCTAAACCAAGGTCGTTCATGTCATCGAAGTGTCGATAGAAGGAGGTTGGTGCAATACCCGCCCCACGTGTTACCTCACGCAGACTGAGCCCGGAATAGACGCGCTCGGGACTCAATAAATCTAGAGCACTATCTAATAAAGCTCTTCGTGTTTTTTGTTTCTGCTCAGAACGTTTTGTCACAGCTACTTTTCTCAGAACAATTAATAATTTAGCGTATTCGATAATGATAGCACTAACAATTAGTCTTGTGGGCGTAATCCACTCATAATTAACGATAATTAGCTATCGCCAGTGCGGCCTAAGTATCAGCTAGATTAACCTGCGCTCATTTTATTCTTGGATAAGTTATTTAATACCTTGCGGGTAGTGCATGGTGAATTTAATCTGTTGAAATATTGCGTTTCTGCCGCACATCGTCAATGCCACCTGCATTTGTAACTCTGCTATACCCGGCTGCAATCAAAGCATTCTTCGCTTTTTCCGCGCGCACACCCCTGGCGCAATAAACAACAATCTCAGTGTTTTTGTCGGGATACTGCCGGCTAACTATAGGAACGATTTCGTTGTGGGTGGCACGTAGGTCACCATCTATATGGTCGAAAGTGTGTTCAATTTTACTTCTCACGTCGATCCAGACAGGGTCTGCCAATATGATATTGGAGCCAAAGGTGGCAAAACATAGTAATACTAGGCGGAATAAATAGGATGGTAATCTCATAGCTTTAAGTCCCTGTAATGAGTAGAGGCTAATATAAAGCCTAGAAACCGAAGGCAAATATGTCAAAAAACGAGGGAGTGTAACCGGAGGTATTATGATCTATGTACGCAAAATAGAATACAACCTAGCTAGGGACTCTTGGAGCTAATAAAGATTTACTTAGTTGAAAAGCTGCTCGATTAGAGCAGCTCAGGAAAGTAATAAATCATTAAATATACTGCTAGCAAAATGGCGACCCAAACAACCATGGTCTCAGTTGGCCATAGCCTTGCAAAGTATCCTTTTGGTTTTCCAGCTTTGGTGTCATAAGAGTTTTGAATCATTTGCTTAATTGAATAAGCGAGTGATTTTTCAATCTTTTCATAGGTGCAATAGATCGTGCATGCTAGCCTTTTTACAAACGCGGGAGCAAGCTTTCGGTATAACCAGTCAGCATCCAGATTTGTGGAAGGTAGTTCTGGCGGGTATAGATTGCGCAGGTTTAACCATACAAACGCTAGAGCCGAGAAGAACAAAAGCTGTAACTGCGTAAGAACGTGCGTAATATCGTAGGGCTGGTAGCTGTGTTCCCAGGGCAATAGAGCGTAAACAGTCTGAGCAGGAAAGGTACCTAGTACAACACACCCAACGGCTGCTAAGGTCATCGCAATTAGCATGTTTTTGGGTGGTTCAGTTGTACGGATACCTGAATCGTGAGCAAAAAATGCGAAGTAAGGAATCTTGATGCCCGCGTGATGAAATACGCCGGCAGCGGCAAATAGTAATAATAACCAAACAACATCATAGCCTTCAGCTACTGCAGCAGCCATAATCATTGACTTCGATACGAAGCCGCTGAAAAGCGGGAAGGCCGAGATAGACGCAGCACCAACAATACAAAGTATGGTTGTTTTTGGCATGCTCTTGTAAAGGCCGCCAAGCTCTGAGCCATTGATTTTACCTGTCATGTGCAAGACAGCGCCCATTGTCATCATCAACAGACCTTTAAATATAACATCATTAAAGGCATGGGCAACGGCACCGTTCAATGCAATGGCGGTACCTATACCAATCCCCACAATCATAAAACCAATTTGGTTAATAAGGCTGTAGGCAAGTACTCGGCGGAGATCATTTTCGATAACTGCAAAGAAAATTGGAAAGCATGCCATGGTGACACCAATCCATACGAGAATTTCTTCACCGGGGTAGGCCCGAGCAAAAGCATACACCGCGACCTTTGTTGTGAACGAGGCTAAAAATATTGTTCCGCTTGGTGTCGCTTCAGGATACGAATCAGTTAACCAGTTGTGCATAAAAGGGAAGGCACACTTGATTCCGAAGGCGAAAAAGATTAGCCATGCACCAACTTGGGCGATGCCCTCATGCTGCAAGCCGATATGAGTGAATAGTAAGCTATTGTTAACGTGCGCGAAGATCAATAGACCTGCAAGTAACAAAACGCCAGATAATACTTGAATGATCAGATAGCGAATACCAGAAGAATAGGCTCGATCTGTTCGACGAGCCCAAATAAGAAATACGGATGTGAGTGCCAGTAACTCCCAGAAGACGAAAAGGGTAAGTAAGTCACCGGCAAATACTGCGCCGACAGCACTACCTGCGTAGGCGAGGCCTGCGACGTGCTGCACAGTATCCTTAACGTGCAAGGCGTAGATGATGGCGATTAGAGCAGCAAGATGGAAAAGATAGCCAAACATCAAGCTAAGTTTATCAACCTTAACTGGCTCTAGTGCATAGCCCATAAACTCCATAGACCAGAATACGCCATGCTCTAGGCCGACCAAGTTAAGAGCACCTAAAATGGGAGCCGCTAACATGATGAGGTTTCGTGTCCAGCCACGTAATAGTAACGCAGCTAAAGCACCTAGCATTAGGGGAAGAAATGGAATCACATTACTCATCGTAGTAATCTTCACCTCGCATCAGAAAGGTTCGCATCCATGTTGCTATGAAAACGAGAATAGAACAGCCTACAAAGCCGTAAATGGCATAAAAAGCAGGGAAGTTCTCCCAGCTGTGGTAAATATGGCGGTGAACAATAAAGTCAGCAATCACTAGCAAAGCACATGCGACATAAAATACTTTTAACATCTTTTTGACGTTTTCTGGCTTGTCGAACCAGCCATCTGAAGAGTGATGATCAGACATTTAGCCTTCCCCCATATTCGTTGATACACCTGGAATCAAATTTATTAGATCGATCAGGGGTTGAGGATAGAAGAACAAGGCAAGACATCCAAACGAAGTCACGCCAAGTGCTATTAAAATTGGTAACGGAGCCTCTTTAGTGTCCGACCATGCCCAAGGCTTAGATTCTTTTGCTTGGGTATTAAAGAATGCTTTGATTGGGATGGGCAAAAGATAAGCGATATTAAGCAAGGAACTTATCATTAGCACGGCGACAATGATGAGCTTGTCAGATTCAAGAGCGCCCATTGTCAGATACCACTTGCTCCAGGTTCCTGCCATAGGAGGAAGGCCAATTATACTTATTGCACCAATCGCAAAAGCAGCAAAGGTGAGTGGCATTTGCCGGCCAAGTCCCACCATGTCGCTGATGTTCTTTTTGTGACTGGCAACCATAATTGCACCGGCGCAGAAGAAGAGGGTGATTTTACCAACAGCATGTGTGGCGATATGTAAGGCAGCACCGGCATGGGCGATAGATGAAGCAAGCAGAGCACCCACGACAATGTAGCTTAGTTGACTTACTGTAGAGTAGGCCAGTCTAGCTTTCAGGTTGTCCTTAGTCATAGCAATGCAAGACGAGAGCAGTATCGTGGCAGCGCCGATATAGAGCATAATATCTGTGGTTGCGAGCTCTTTAAGCTGGTCGATCCCGAAGATATAAATAATTATTTTTAGGATACTAAACACGCCCGCTTTTACGACAGCGACAGCGTGTAGCAGTGCACTAACCGGTGTTGGCGCAACCATTGCGGCAGGTAGCCAGCGATGGAAAGGCATAATGGCTGCTTTACCAATGCCATAGCAGAATAGAACGAGTAGAACGCTAAGGACGGCCTTGCTGTGTGAATTATCAAAAATTCCACCTGCTTGGAAATCCAATGTGCCTGTTAAGCTGTAAGTACCCAAGACAGCAAAGAGTAAAAATGCGATTGATGTACTAAGCAAGATGCCGAGGTAAGTTCTGCCGCCTTGCTTGGCTGCTTCAGTCCCAGCATGTGTTACTAGTGGGTAAGTTGACAGTGTTAATACTTCATAAAATATGAATAGTGTTAGCAGGTTGCCTGAGAAGCAAATTGCCATAACGGAACTGATCGCCAGTGCGAAGCAGCAGAAAAATCGAGTTTGGTTTTCTTCATTGTGGCCTCGCATATAACCAATCGCGTAGATGCTGGTAATGATCCACAAGAAGCTCGCTACAATAGCGAAAAGTACGCCAAGGGGTTCAACTTCAAAGCTGATCCCAAGACCTGGAAATAAGTCGATAACATCAAGCTTAAGGGCAACACCCTGAAAGGTATAGTCGGTAATTGCTAATACGATAGAGAATAAGATAGCTGCTGTACTTAATGTGACAGCCTCTCTGATGTTTGGGTTCTTACCTGTTGCGATAACGATTAACGCACCAATAAAAGGTACAAGAATCGAGAGGGTGATCAGCTGTGATGGCTCAATACCTTGCCAGAGGTTCATGGAGAAACCTCCTGAGCATTAATACTTAAGGTTGTATTCTGGA
>NZ_LWGJ01000403.1:0-1227 GCF_001635845.1 Oleiphilus sp. HI0132
TCAGCCCATTCGGAACCATCAGAAAACTCGAAAGTAGATACTTGGCCGGTACTGGTCGTATCGTCACTAGAGTTTGAAAAGTAACGTGCGACAGTAAGAGTTTCACCTGTAGATTTGACAGTAATAAGCAGGTGGTCACGATAACTATTATGGGTATCCTTAACACGCTCTAACTCGAGATCATTCGCTTGAATTGACTCATCAAACATGACGGTATTACTCCCGACAAGGCTTGAATTACTATCAAAGTCGATAATGTCATGACCGGACCCAATGCCGTATAAATACGTATCATTGCCTAAACCACCTGTTAGGGAATCGTCCCCCGCACCACCATCTAAAGTATCATTGCCGGTACCTCCATTTAAGGTGTCGCGCCCTTCTCCGCCTAAGAGTATGTCATCACCGTCCAAGCCATTTAGATTATCATCTCCCGCCAATCCACTTAGCGTATCAGCGTCAGCTGTCCCCTGAATGGTATCGTTGCCCGCTGTTGCCTCAAATGTTTTAGTTCGAAGCTCAGAATCTGACCATGTTGACGAAGTTGCATCAAATTGAATCGAGAGACTTGTTCTCTGGCTTGGATCCGTATCGAAAAAGCCAAAGACTTCGATTGTTTCTCCGCTGGCAGTCAGGGTTATGATCAAATCATCGTCGCTATTCACCAGGTCTATTTCACTTGGGTCAACCGTCTCGGAAAATATGAGTAGATGAGACGCTTCAGCACCTTCTGCACGAATTTGATCATTCCCATCTCCCAAAGCATAGTGATAGATATTATGGCCCGCACCTCCGTATAAATAGTCATCGCCATTACCGCCAATTAAGGTGTCATCACCATCATTTCCATATAATGTGTCTTGCCCATCCCCCCCATTTAGCTCATCACTCCCTTGGTTTCCAGACAATATGTCATTACCTTCATCACCGAAGAATTGGTCATTCCCCTCTTGACCTGTGATCGTATCATTGCCCGCAAGCCCGCTAATGACCTCACCTTCTGCACTCGCTTGAACGACATCGTCATACGGTGTTGCAGCCTGAATTCGGCTTCGCACTTCATCGCTGTCCCATGAAGTACCGTCGGAAAAGTTAATCGCTGTTAAGGCGTAATTAGGGTCATCTTCTTTAAAGAAGCTTTCAACGACGATGCTGTCATCATTGCCAAGAACAAGCTTTAGATCATCACCACTTCGTGTCACATAGCTGGTCTGGGCAGCAATCGAC
>NZ_LWGJ01000404.1:0-1190 GCF_001635845.1 Oleiphilus sp. HI0132
AATATTTCTGAATTGACTAAAACTCTGGGGTCTGCAGTGACAATCCTGGGGCCAGCACAGGGAGACCAAGCCTGTGGGGATGTCGGTCCTGGCAGAATGTTAGAGCCCGCGGAGCTGTGTGAGTCGCTAGAGATATTAATTACTAAAGAACCATCTAGCTTATTGGCTGGGCGTAAGGTAGTGATCACTGCCGGACCAACACAGGAAGCGCTTGACCCGGTCCGCTATATTAGTAATCACAGCTCGGGGAAAATGGGCTATGCACTTGCTGAAAGTTGTGTTCGTGCAGGGGCAAAGGTTACCTTGGTTTCTGGCCCGACAAAACTTGACGCGCCCGATGGAGTTGAGCGTTTGAATGTATTGTCAGCAGTAGAAATGAGGGATACTGTTTTGGCACAGCTTGGCGGTTCAAATAATATTTTCATTGCGTGTGCAGCGGTGGCGGACTACAGGCCTCAGACGATACAAACAAAGAAAATAAAGAAGAAGCCTGATGAAGGCGAGTCGATGACTATTACCTTAGAGCAAAATCCGGATATTGTAGCGACAGTTTCCTCATTAAAGTCACGTCCTTTTACCGTTGGTTTTGCTGCAGAAACACATGATGTGTTGGATTATGCCAGAGACAAACTTAAGCGTAAGAACTTGGATATGATTATAGCGAATGATGTATCCAAGCCCGAGATAGGCTTTAACAGTGATCAGAATGAGGCATGGATAATTACTGCGCAAGATGAAAAGGCTTGCGCTAAGCAGTCCAAAGCCTCTTTAGCTGAAGAAATAGTAAAGGATATAGCAAAAAAAATGGATGGAAGCGCTTCTTAGCGAAACTCGCATATACAAAGCGAAAGAAGCATCTAAACTTATGTCGACAGTAAATAAATATTGAGAAGATCTGATAATGACGCGACAAACACTACAGGTAAAAATCTTGGATGAACGCTTGGGTTCAGAAATCCCCATGCCAGAATACGCAACTCAAGGCTCTGCTGGAATAGATTTAAGGGCTTGCTTAGATAAAAGCATAGAGCTGGCTCCTGGTGAAACCGTTTTGTTACCTACAGGGTTGTCTATTTATATCGAAGATCCGAATCTGGCTGCGATGATATTACCGCGATCCGGACTTGGGCATAAACATGGTATTGTTTTGGGCAACTTGGTAGGCCTGATTGACTCAGATTACCAAGGGC
>NZ_LWGJ01000405.1:0-1322 GCF_001635845.1 Oleiphilus sp. HI0132
GCTCTTCAACAATGATTCGAAGCACACCTAAAGAAGCACGGCGCAAGGCAAATGGGTCTTTAGTACCCGTTGGAGGCTGATTGATACCAAATAGACCAACCAGTGAATCAAGTTTCTCAGCAATAGAAAGTGCACAACCCGTTTTTGTGGTCGGCAAGCTGTCGCCCGCAAACTTAGGCATGTACTGCTCATTCAACGCTAAAGCAACTTCTTTAGATTCTCCATCGTGCACAGCATAATGATAACCCATGGTTCCCTGTAAATCAGAGAACTCTAGAACCATTTCTGTCACCAGGTCAGATTTAGCTAGCTCTCCTGCACGCTCTGCATCGGACGCATTGCCACCAATTGCTGCGCCAATCTTCGCAGCTAGCTTTGATNCACGTTCAGTTTTATCGTAAACCGTTCCCAATTTACTCTGGAAGACAATTTTCTTTAACTGCTCACGACGCGAGGCCAAAGTGGACTTCTTATCCGTTTCAAAGAAGAAGGCCGCGTCTGCCAGGCGAGGACGAATAACACGCTCGTTACCCTGAATTACCTGCTGAGGGTCCTTACTTTCGATATTCGCTAGCGTGATGAAGTTTGGTAGCATCTCGCCATTCTTATCCAAAGCATGGAAATACTTCTGATGCTCTTTCATCGAAGAAATCAGTGCTTCTGTCGGCACCTCCAAAAAGCGCTCGTCGAAGCGGCCGACTAAAGGTACGGGCCACTCATTTAGAGACGCGACTTCGTCCAACAAGTCTTCATCAATCACAGCCACACCACCAATACCTTCAGCAGCAGCCGTCACACCCTGACGAACCTTTTCCTTACGCTGATCATAATCTGCAATCACTTTGCCTAGCTCTAACAATAGAACTTCGTAGTCATCTGCTTTAGTAATTTCAATCTCACCCTGACTATGGAAGCGGTGACCGCGAGTCTTTCGACCAGCTGGAATATCCAGAATACTGCCTTCTACAACCTCATCACCGAAAATCATCAATACCCACTGCAGCGGTCGAACGAACTCAACCTTTTGAGCTCCCCAACGCATACGCTTAGGAATAGGCAACTTGTTCAATGACTGGGCAACAATGTCATTCAACAAAGATTTGGTTTCCTGACCTTTCTCTAGCGAGCGGTAAACTAACCATGTTCCTTTCGGCGTTTCCATTTCTTCTAGGTCTTCAGGCTTAATACCTAACGAGCCGGTAAAACCAGTCAAGGCGCGAGAAGGATTCCCTTCAGCATCATAAGCGGCTTTCTTTGACGGGCCTTTCTTTTCAACTGACTTATCAGCTTGCTGCACGTCCAAACCTTTAACTCGAACAGCT
>NZ_LWGJ01000406.1:0-552 GCF_001635845.1 Oleiphilus sp. HI0132
TCTGATGCTCTTTCATCGAAGAAATCAGTGCTTCTGTCGGCACCTCCAAAAAGCGCTCGTCGAAGCGGCCGACTAAAGGTACGGGCCACTCATTTAGAGACGCGACTTCGTCCAACAAGTCTTCATCAATCACAGCCACACCACCAATACCTTCAGCAGCAGCCGTCACACCCTGACGAACCTTTTCCTTACGCTGATCATAATCTGCAATCACTTTGCCTAGCTCTAACAATAGAACTTCGTAGTCATCTGCTTTAGTAATTTCAATCTCACCCTGACTATGGAAGCGGTGACCGCGAGTCTTTCGACCAGCTGGAATATCCAGAATACTGCCTTCTACAACCTCATCACCGAAAATCATCAATACCCACTGCAGCGGTCGAACGAACTCAACCTTTTGAGCTCCCCAACGCATACGCTTAGGAATAGGCAACTTGTTCAATGACTGGGCAACAATGTCATTCAACAAAGATTTGGTTTCCTGACCTTTCTCTAGCGAGCGGTAAACTAACCATGTTCCTTTCGGCGTTTCCATTTCTTCTAGGTCTTCAG
>NZ_LWGJ01000407.1:0-1087 GCF_001635845.1 Oleiphilus sp. HI0132
TTGAAGATAAAATTAATCGTTTTGCAGATAAAGACTCCCACCAGATTTTCGTCGAGCCTGAAGGGCTGACAACGCATGAGTTATATCCAAACGGCATTTCAACTAGTTTGCCCTTTGATGTGCAAATTGACTTAGTGCGTTCAATGAAGGGCTTCGAGAAAGCACATATTACGCGGCCTGGTTATGCAATTGAGTACGATTTCTTTAACCCTCAAGACTTGAAACAAAGCCTAGAGACAAAGTTTATCGAGAACTTGTTTTTCGCTGGCCAAATTAACGGCACAACTGGTTATGAAGAAGCCGGTGCCCAAGGTTTACTTGCTGGTATGAATGCTTCGTTGAAAGCAAGTGGTGATATGCTTTGGTGCCCTCGTCGAGATGAAGCTTATATCGGAGTACTGGTTGATGATCTGATTACACTAGGAACCAGTGAGCCTTACCGTATGTTTACAAGCCGTGCTGAATACCGTTTGTTACTACGCGAAGATAATGCTGACCTAAGGTTAACTGAGATCGGACGTAATTTAGGTTTTGTAGGCGATGAGCGCTGGTCACAATTCTCAAGCAAGCGCGAAGCAATCGAGAAAGAAACAGAGCGTCTAAAAACAACTTGGGTGCAACCTGGCTCAGAAGGTGGGAAGATTGCTGACAAATATTTTGATCGACCTATTTCGAGAGAATACAGCCTTCGTGACTTGCTAAAGCGTCCTGAAATCAATTATCAAAGTATTGCTGAAATAAACGGTGATCCAACAATTTCTAATGCTGTTGCTGAACAGATTGAAATACAAACCAAGTATGATGGTTATATCAGTCGTCAACAGGATGAGATTGATCGTTTAAGAAAGAATGAATTAACCAAGCTGCCAATCGATTTCAATTATGATGGAATTTCTGGTCTATCCAATGAGATTAAGCAAAAACTATTAGAGGTTAAACCAGAAACAATTGGCCAGGCATCTAGAATTCCGGGAATTACACCGGCTGCTGTGTCATTGGTACTCATATATCTGAAGAAAAAATCTTTATCTAAATCAATCAAACATGAAAGTGCCTGATTTCGGCACTTCACGTATCTTAAAAGAGA
>NZ_LWGJ01000408.1:0-1006 GCF_001635845.1 Oleiphilus sp. HI0132
CCTGCCGATGCTAACCCAGGCCAGGAAAACTTCGATGGCGATGCTCGCGGAGATGCTTGTGATGGCGACGATGATAATGATGGCGTGAGTGACCAGGCAGAAGAGGCTGCGGGTTCTGATCCTAAGGACAGCGACTCAGATGATGACGGCGTTGATGATAAGAATGATGCCTTCCCAACAGACGAGACGCGTCAGGAAGACTCTCAGGGTGATGATGACGACGATGGCGTAGCAAACGGCATTGATAATTGTCCAAATGATGCCAACGCGGGTCAGGAAAATTTTGATGGCGATGCGCAAGGCGATGCTTGTGACCATGACGATGACAATGATGGTGCGCCAGATGATGCTGATGACTTCGATAACGATCCAAATGAGCAATCAGACAGTGATGGTGATGGCTTAGGTGACAAATCTGATAACTGCCCAACGGTTGCAAATGAAGACCAGAACAATGCTGACCAAGATGGATTTGGTGATGCTTGTGATGCCGATACCGACAATGATGGAGTAGGCAATGAGCAGGACAACTGCCCTGTCGATATGAACCCTGGACAGCTGAATGCAGACGGCGATGAGTTTGGTGATGTTTGTGATAGTGATGATGATGGTGACGGTGTAGAAGACGCCTTCGATAACTGTCCAATTGACGCTAACAGTAATCAGGAAAACTCTGATTCTGAATCAGATGGTGGTGATGCTTGTGACCATGATGATGATAATGATGGTCTAAGCGACGCGGAGGAAAATGCAAAAGGCACCGACCCGACTGATGCTGATACAGATGACGATGGCGAAAATGATGGTGATGATAATTGCCCGCTGATTGCTAATGCAGGCCAGGAAGATGCCGATGGCAATGGCCAAGGTGATGCCTGCGACATTGATAGTGATGGTGACGGTGTATTGAACACCATGGAAGAAGCTCAGGGTACTTCACCTACAGATGCCGATTCTGATGATGATGGTAGCAATGACGGTGTCGATAACTGCCCAGCAATTGCTA
>NZ_LWGJ01000409.1:0-584 GCF_001635845.1 Oleiphilus sp. HI0132
AAGGATAAGGATGAGTACATTGTCGTCGAGTATAAGAGCAGAGAATTTTACACACTCGCCTCTTTAACACCACTTGCTGTCTTCCAATTATTAGTTTCAGCCGAGGTTGTTCGTAAGCATATATTTGAGCGTACTGGTGATAAAGGAAGTCGTAAAAAGATAAAAGTGAGAAGCTTTATGCGCCTAAACAACAAAGTTATTGAGGTTAAAGGGTGGCAAGCAATGATTCAGCATGTATTGGCTATGGTACCTGAAGTGCTGAAAGCTCGTGGAGGAAGTAGTATTTCTGCGAGCGAACTGTCTAGATCGTTCGTGTTATTCGATAGTGTGTTTAAGTTCAAGCCGCAGAACCAGGAAGATGCTCGTTTCCTCGGCCAGCTGAATCATATTCGAATCGCTAAGACAAGTGAGAGAAATACTAAGGCTGTCAAGACAACACAAGATAATGACGGTGAAATTTCAACAACAACCAAGTGCCCTTGCTAAGCGTAGATTAAAAAAGGAAATCGAAATGATGATGAACTTAATTGAAACCAAGACATCAATTGGCTCTTTCACGGAAGTTCCAACTGAAACATATGAAA
>NZ_LWGJ01000410.1:0-1289 GCF_001635845.1 Oleiphilus sp. HI0132
AGTACCTCGAAATAGTCGACAAAGCCAAATATTTGAGAATAACTTTTTGCGTAAATATAGCCCTGATATTGATGTGAAATCTCGGTGCGAGGGAGCTGGTTTACACTAGCAACTACATGTGGCCACGCCTTTTCAAAAGGCATGGATAGGGAAAACTGATCTATTTTGTGAAAAAAGGTACTTGCTTCAGTTGAGACGCAATTAGGCAGTGGTGGGCACCAATTGAGACTAGGTTCAGGATCACTTTGTTGTAGCGGGCTGACAGCGCAGCCACTTGTCATCGCTAGCAGAGTAAGGCTGACATAGAGAGCACAGTTCTTAGGCTTCAAGTGCTGTCACTTCCATAATTGCCTGGCGGAGTTCTGCGTTCAGAACAAATTTTGCTTCCTCTATTACACGTTCAACATCTTCACCGTATACCAACTTATTGGCGCCATTAAGTGTTAAGAATTCCTTTTTTTGCAGCGTTGCAATGAAGTTTCGGAACAGTGCTTTGTCAAAAAACTCCGGGGCATTGAGACCAAAGAGAATCGACATGCGTTCAGCCATAAGTGTACTCTGTTTTTCAAGTTCTTCGGCATCAAGCTTCCCTGAACCACTACGCGTAAGAATGGCAACAACTATGTAGTAGCGTTCCAAGGTCTGGATGATCAAACGAGATAAGATGGACAAGTTTACGAAGGCCTCACTGCCGCTTGCCGGACGAGTAATGTACTCACCGTTGTCAATTACCAGCTTGTGTTGGATGAGTACTTTTAGCCAGTCTTCAAATACTGTTTCGACCTCGTCACTGCTCCAGCGAAGGAAAAGTTCTGCCTGAATGTAAGGGTAGATTGATTTGAACAGGCTATATAGCTGAGTTTTCTCAATGCGACTGTTATTTTGCATTAAACAGGCGATCAAAGAGGGGATTGCGAACAAGTGAAGTATATTATTTCGGTTGTAAGTGAGCGACACAGCATTTCTATCGGTCAGGCTAATAATGTCGCCCAGTTCTTGTTTTTGCCTCTCGACCAGGTGCATATTTTCAGCGTACTCAATCCAGTCAAAGCCATCACCTTCGGCAAAAGTGATATCTTCGCTGTAAGGTTGTTCTTTTAACAGGCTATTGAAGCAGTTCATTACGCGGCCTAGTACTTTCGCATCCATGGCATAGCGTTCGGTTGCCAGTAGTACCAAGGCAGTGAAATTAATAGGATTAATCGCAGCGGAGCTATTGATTCCGGTAACGATTTCCTGAGAGAGCTTGTCGACAAAACCGGACAACCATTGCGGTTTCTCGGTTTGCA
>NZ_LWGJ01000411.1:0-649 GCF_001635845.1 Oleiphilus sp. HI0132
TCAGGCGAATACGGTTTTCAGGGTACTCCTGGCCAATCTTGATTACTTGCTCGCGGATGGTTTCCTGAAGCTCTGCCACGCTATAAAGGTCGATGCCTTTTTTGTAGCCTGCATCAAGCACGACGTCGGCTTTATCTTCAATTGAGTCGGCATTTTCAAAGCGTTCTTGGTTGAGTGCTAAGCCTTCTTTTTTGACTAAAGACAGTAGCGCCTTTTCATCGCTATGCTTTTTAAGGAGTGTCAAGGCAGTAGCATTGTTGATTCCAGGCGTTACACTGACGCCGACTTGCAATGCGGTGCGCTTCGCCTCGTCTTTTAGGCCTGCTTTATGAACCGTTTCCGAGCAAGGGCCAATAAAGTTCAGACCGGCTTCTTCCATTGCGCCAACCATCGCTTCGTCTTCGGCCATAAAGCCGTAGCCGGCAAAAATAGCGTTATAGTTGTTCTCTTTAGCAATGCGAATGATCTGTTCTATGCGCTGAACACGCTCTTCTTTATCTGCGCCGCTGTAGTCTGGCACACGGTGAATGCGGTCAGGATTGTTGATTTGGCGCAGTTCTGGCGCCAAGGCATTTTGATAAACAATACTGTCTTTTTCAGACAATAAGATACCGCAATGCGTCACTCCCATTTCTGCAAATACATCCAT
>NZ_LWGJ01000412.1:0-13082 GCF_001635845.1 Oleiphilus sp. HI0132
GGCTCCTGGCGCTGAATCATCAATCGGCACAGAGCTGCAAGCTGAGGTAAAGCTCAAGTTTCATGAGCTTAGTTTTACAGCTAAATATGCTGACTATAATGCAGATGCCTTGGGCGAAGATACTCGTCGCATATGGTTGCAAACTGGCTTGTCTTTCTAAGCCTTTGTTTATCATTGCTCAAAGAAATAAAACCCAACAGACAAAAGCTGCTGCTTAGTTCGGGGAACTTTGGCTTAGCTGAGGGATAGTTGCCAAGCGATTGATGTGTGTCATGTGCTGAATCACTAGAGCATGATAAATTTTCTTTATTAACTAGAGGAGATTTTATTATGTATATAGATGAGACCATCATTGCGGGTTTATTGGTTGTTGCGGGTACTGTTGTGTTTCTAGGTGGCTTTGGCTATTTTGCTTATAAAGACGCTCAGAAATCTAAAAAAAGTTAGTTCGCTTTACTTGAAAAAACCAGGTCATAATTCTCTTGATCTGGTTTGTGTTTCCCCGCTCTTATTCAAGAGCTTCGTCATAGACGCTTTTTCAAATACCCTCTCACTTCCAAACACTACTCTTTTCTGAATCCCTTGCTAGACTGAGTATTAAACTCAAATTAGGAATATTGAATGAAAGGTTTACATGGTTGGATGCGTACCCTCGAGAAAAGCGAGGCGGCTGTTCTCTCAACCTTAATTAAGGAGCTAGACCAAGTTACGGCTTCTGATGAGTCTTCTGGGGCCCAATTGGCAGAAGTTATTCTTAAGGATGTAAGCCTGACTGCCAATATCATACGTGTTGCTAACGCAGTAACTTTCAACCCTAGTAATATTGCAGTGACAACGGTCAGTCGTGCGGTTATCAATATTGGTTTCAAGAATATTCGCTCAATTTGTTTGTCGATCAAAGTACTCGAAGCAGTACTGAAAGATTCCCCATCTCCCTTATTAGTCGCAATGCTTGCCCGCTCGCTTCATGGCGCAAACCAAGCAAAAGCGCTCTGTGAAAAGCTGAATAATACGGAGCAGGAAGAGGTATTTGTCGCCTCTTTGTTGAGCCATTTGGCTGAGCTGTTGGTCTTGGGGTGCCACGAATCTGAGGTACGCTTGCTTAAGCGTGAGATTGAACCTAGCTCTTCAATTGAAGAAAAAAATCGCTGTGCTGAGAAGTTCCTGGGCGTTAGCTTAACTCGTTTAGCAAAAACACTGACCAAACAGTGGCGAATTGAAGGCCTGATTAACGATGTTCTAGCGGGCTCAGGAGAAGAGGACCCGCGTGTTCAAGCGGTTATATTAGGAGATGAGATAAGTCGTGTTGCTTTACTCGGCTGGGATTCAGCAGAGTTTAAGGAGGTTGCGCAGCGCGTCGCAGAATTTAAAAATATCGGTGAAGCAGAAGCAATGTTCGCACTCAAGAAAACAGCAGATGAAACGGCAGAGACTGTTGCTTCCTTCGGCAAGAAAGTATTGGTTGAGCATATTCCAACCAGCACTCGAGCAGCAAAGGAATTAGAGAAAAAATACGACAATGAAACTGAAGGCTTACAGCCAAATACTGCAATAGAGCTTGAAGCACTGGAGCGTTTGGATAAGCTGTTAGCGGGTGATTTTAATATCAATGAGGTGTTTAAGCTTTGCTTGCAAGGGCTTCATAAAGGCATCGGCCTTGAGCGCGTCGCCTTGGCAATATTTGATAAAGAGCACCAGAGGGTAGTCGTTAAATATGCTTCAGGGCAGAGCACGGAGAAGTGGCGAGAGAAGTTTGTTGTTCGATATGAAAGAAGCCGTTCGGGTTTCTTGTTTAACCTGTTTGAACGTGATCAGGCTGCCTGGATAGGTAACTCGGACTACCAGCACATAACGCAATTTATATCGCCCGAATACCTAGGTATTACAGGTCAGAAAAGGTTTTTTATATCGCCTTTAGCCACTGTCCGTAAACGAATCGGGTTTATCTATGCGGATATGGGGCAGACTTCGAGAGAGCTCAATACAAGTTATTTTGAAGGCTTTCATCGGTTTTTAGATAAGTCTAAAGAAGCGCTAACAATTCTTGCAGCACGCTAACTCAATTGCTTCTCGATGTCGCTTATTGTCGCAAAACCATCTTCTACCGAGAAGCTAATATCCAAATCGTATAGTCTAAGCTTATAAAGCTTCTCATCTTCTTGATCTTGTTTGTATGCAGGCCGCGGATCATATGAAATAACTTCGACTATTAATGCCAATAGGTCATCGGGGTACGAACTCGATAATTGCTGTGCTTTATCCTTAAAGGGTTTGTTTAAAACTACTTTTAGCCTTGGCTTTGGTGGTTCTTCTGCAAATCCGCAGCGCGAGTCCGAGGTAGCGTCCGCATAATCAATATAGGGTTTGATATCCAATATTGGTGTGCCATCCAGAATGTCCGGGCAAGCGATGATCAAGCTTGCTTGATTGTTTTGGATTCTAACTTCCCGTAGTTCAACCAAAGATTGCCCAAGTGAATTCGGTCGAAAGGGAGAACGACTCGCGAATACCCCAATTTTTTTATTACCACCTAAGCGCGGTGGCCGAATCATTGGTCGCCAAGGTTTATCAGCATTTAAGTGAAAGCTGAAGCTTAGCCAAATATGAGAAAACGCTTCAAGCCCGTGAAATGCATCGGGGTCGTTATAAGGGGGGTAAAGTTCTATTTCAGCGTAAGCTGAAGTAATTAAGTTAGCTTGCCGGGGAATACCAAACTTTTCAGTAAAAGGTGAGTGCAATACACCTATTTCTTGAAGAGAGTTTGAGCTTTCTTCTCTCGGGTTGATAGTAGGTGCAGGCATTATCAGCTAGAGACTTATTTATAAAATTGTTTAATCTGAAGCGCGTGCTCATCCAGTATTGTTCGCGGTGTTTTGAAACCGAATAGGCCACTAATATGAAGAAATACTTTTGGAATTGCGCGTAGCCAGTCTCCGGACTCTCGGGGAATAAGGTGGAGGTGAAGATGAGGTACAGTCTGATTAGCTGCTTTGCCGTCGTTTACCAAGAGGTTGGTGCCGTGAATGCCTAAACCTGCTTTTTTCTGTGCTTCGACAATTTTGTTACCGATATTAAATAGCTGGGCTCGCGTTTTGGCATTGAGCTCATCCAAACGCTCATAATGCCGTTTTGGAATGATAAGGCAGTGTCCTTTAGTAAGCGGGTAGGCATCCATTAGAGCTAGAAAATGCTCATCCTCGTAAACAATACTGGCTTCTTCGTTCCCAGATATAATTTTGCAAAATATACAGTCCTTCATTTTTTGCTCCGACCATGAACGTGTTAGTGGAAGTTCTGAGAGTTGCCACTGTTTGAGATTTGTTCGCTTTGAACTCCGCTCCATTCTTCGGCACTTTCGACAGGGATGGTGTAGGACTCATCAGCCCATGCCCCTAAATCTATTTTCTGGCAGCGATCACTACAAAAAGGGCGAAAAGGCGAGTCATCACTCCAGGCAACATCTTTTTTACAAGTCGGGCAGTTTACTTTTAACGCGTTAGTTTTTGACTTACTCACTTGCTAGCTCCAAATAGGCTTGGTGTTGTCGAAGAACATTTTGTTTTAAGCTCGCTAAATCACGGTCATTACTGATCACATCATTTGCGCGCTCTAATTTATAATCTCTTGGGAGCTGCATATCAATAATTTTCTGAATTTGTTCAGTAGAATTTTGGTCTCTTTCACTTGCACGTTGTAATTGGAGTTCAACAGGAACATCGATAAGTAATATTCGTGATACCAGTTCAGCTTGATCGGTCTCGAAAAGCAAAGGGGATACGAGGATTACATAAGGGCTGTCTGCACTGTTTAACTGCCTTTTGATTTCGCTTCGAATTATCGGGTGCAGTAAGCTTTCGAGCCATTGTTTTTGATCTTTCGATGAAAATATAATTTGGCGCAAGGCTGCTCTATCAAGCTCACCAGTATTGGTAAGTATATCGGTACCGAAGTGAGTAGCAATTTTGGAGAGTGCGGCAGTGCCAGGTTCAACAACTTCACGGGCGACAATATCGGCGTCAACAATACAGATACCCAATGCCTGGAATTCGTCTGACGCTGCAGTTTTTCCGCTGCCGATACCACCGGTTAAGCCAATAATAAGCTTCTGCTGTGCTTTGGAATTAGTATTCACTATGATGCTCACTATTCAGCGCTATGCTTGAAGGCTACCGAGCCAAAAGCGAACTAGCTCATCACCAAAAATCATATAGATCCAGCCAGCAATGGCTAGATAAGGCCCGAAAGGGATCGGGATATTTTTATCCCGGCCCTTAATGATAATAAGGGAAATGCCAATCACCGCGCCTACAACAGAAGAAAGCAAAATAATAATCGGCAGGGATTGCCAGCCAAACCAGGCTCCTAAGGCTGCCAGAAGTTTAAAGTCACCATAACCCATGCCTTCCTTACCTGTTAGCAGCTTAAAGGCGTGGAATACTAGCCATAAGCTTAAGTAGCCGAATATGGCGCCCCATAGTGCGCTTGATAAGGGCACAAACGTTTCGTAGTAGTTGAGAATCAAACCACCCCACATTAGTGGTAGCGTCATGTTATCTGGCAGAAGTTGTGTGTCGGCATCGATCATCGTTAGTGCCACAAGTACCCAGGTCAGGATAAGTGCTGCAAGACCAGCATAACTTGCACCATAGATGGAAATAGCGGCAAGTGAAAGTAAAGCTGTGACAAGTTCAACTAAAGGGTAGCGGATCGAGATTTTGTTTTTGCACTGACTACAGCGCCCCTGCAAGAAGATATAGCTGATTACAGGGATATTTTCCCAAGGCTTAATCGCATGCTGACACTTTGGGCAGCTCGAGTTGGGGGTCGATAGGGTGATTTTTTCCTGTTTTGGTTCAGGCTGGTCTAAAAATGCAGCGCACTGAAGTGCCCAATCTTGCTCAAGCATTTTAGGGAGCCTAAAAATGACAACATTCAAGAAGCTGCCGACTAATAAACCGAAAATAAGTGTTGAAGCGTATAGGAACGCAGGGTTGTCATTCAGGTGTTGGAAAAGTGCGAGCATGAAATTGTTCCGGTGCGGCGTTTATCGTTGTTTATTGTTAGCGTGAAAGTTGCGAATGAGGGGAATCATAGCCTAAGTCAGGTTTAAGTAGTAGATAAGGCGGGCACGAGAAGTGTACCCGCTTGAATATACCTTATACAACGGCTCCCATTTGGAAGATAGGTAAGTACATTGCGATGATCAAACCACCAATCAGTACACCTAATACGGACATAATAATCGGCTCCATTAGTGCCGTCATATTATCAACCAGGTCATCTACCTCATCTTCGAAGTGCGTCGCGACTTTGTCTAGCATCGTATCAAGTGCACCAGACTCCTCACCGATCGAAACCATTTGTACTGCCATGGAGGGGAACACACCGGTAGAACGCATAGAATATTGAAGTTGTGTACCCGAGGCTACATCGTCTCGCACCTTAAAAACGGCGTTACGATAAACAATATTACCTGTTGCGCCGGCAACTGAGTCGAGAGCGTCTACAAGAGGTACACCTGCTGAGAAAGTGGTAGACAATACGCGTGCAAAGCGTGCAATGGATGATTTCTCAATAATCGGACCTACGATAGGAATCTTGAGTTTTGCCTTATCGCTTGCATCACGGAAAGCCTCGGAACGTTGACTTGCTTGTTTAAATGCGAAGACTAGTCCCGCAATGGTTAATATAAGTATAAACCAGTACTCCTGCATCCATTCAGAGAGTCCAACAACAAACTGAGTAAAAGCAGGAAGTTCGGCGCCAAAGCCCTTAAACATTTCATCAAATGTTGGTACAACTTTTACCAAGAGAATAGTGGTAACGATAAAAGAGACAACCAGTACCGAAATGGGGTAGCTCATTGCTTTTTTAACTTTCTTCTTTAGTGCCTCTGTTTTTTCCATGTAAGTCGCAACACGGTCTAACATGGTTTCGAGTGCACCCGACTTCTCACCAGAGTCAACTAGGTTGCAAAATAAATCATCGAAATGTTGAGGGTGTTTACGAAGCGCGCCGGCAAAATTGTTACCTGCAGCGACTTCATTTTTAATATCAATAACCAGTGTTTGCAGGCTTGGATTCTCAAGGCCGTCTGCAACGATATCAAAGGCTTGAATAAGCGGTACGCCCGCTTTCATCATGGTAGCAAGCTGGCGCGTAAAAATAGCGACATCGAAGGGGGTTATTTTTTTCCCTTTCGCACGAGTGGCAGCCGCTTTTTTTACTTTGACGGGTTTTATGCCTTGCTTACGAAGCTGTGCTTTGACCAAGGCCGAGTTTGCCGCGGCCATAACGCCAGTAGTTTTATTTCCTTTTCGGTCAGTGCCTTCCCAGGAAAAGGACAATGTTTTATCTGTGGTGCTTGCCATGTGTTAGTCCTTGGTTACACGTTCGACTTCTTCAAGGCTGGTGACGCCTTCAATAGCCTTTAAAAGTGCTGATTTTCTAAGGTTGTTAAAGCCTTCTTCATCTGCCTGCTTTGCGATTTCAAGTGAAGTGGCTTCGGACATAATAAGTTGAGCGATCTTAGGCGTGTTTTTAACGACTTCGTAAATGCCCACCCGGCCTTTATAGCCTTTATTACATTTATCACACCCTTTTGGTTTATAAAGTGTAAAACCTGTATCAATTTGTTCTTTTGTGAAGCCTTCCTTCTCTAGTGTTTCGGGAGGGATATCAGCAGGCTCTTTACAGGCGCTGCATAAGCGTCTTGCCAGTCGTTGTGCGATGATAAGACTGACAGATGTGGCGATGTTGAATGCCGGAACGCCCATATTGATCATACGAGTTAGAGTTTCTGGTGCGCTATTGGTATGTAGGGTCGACATAACCATATGACCTGTCTGTGCAGCTTTGATTGCGATAGACGCAGTTTCCAGGTCTCGAATCTCACCAACCATGATGATGTCAGGATCTTGACGTAAGAAAGACCTAAGTGCTTCAGGGAAGCCAAGCCCGACTTTAGGGTTAACGTTAACCTGGTTGATGCCTTCCAGGTTAATCTCAACCGGGTCTTCTGCGGTAGAGATATTTCGTTCGTCAGTATTTAGTATATTCAAACCGGTATAGAGTGATACTGTTTTACCACTCCCCGTAGGGCCGGTTACTAGGATAAGCCCTTGCGGCTGGTGAAGCGCATCCATATAGAGCTCTTTCTGGACGTCTTCGTAACCCAATGCGTCAATCCCCATTTTCGCGCTGCTCGGGTCAAGAATACGCAATACAATTTTTTCGCCCCACAACGTAGGTAGGGTATTCACCCGGAAATCAATCGCTTTGGTTTTTGATAGCTTTAGCTTAATACGTCCATCTTGAGGAATTCGCCGCTCAGAAATATCCAGCTGGGACATAACCTTTAAACGGGCTGATATCTTGGGGGCCAGTTTAATGGAGGGCTTTGAAACTTCGTGTAATATACCGTCTGTACGGTAGCGAACGCGGTAGCTTTTTTCATAAGGTTCGAAGTGTAAATCTGATGCGCCAGTTTTGATTGCGTCGAGTAGCATCTTGTTGACGTATTTAACAATCGGCGCATCATCCGCATCACTAGCCGACACTTCATTGTCTGAGTCATCGCTCTGATCAACATCGATGTCGTCAAGGTCTGCATCGTCCAGATCGCCCATCGTTGTATCCTGCGACTCAAGATACTTCTCGATGGCTGCATTAAGCTTGTCATCTTCAACGAGTATTGCGTCAACACTTGCGCCTGTATGAAACTTGATTTCATCAAGGGCAATAATATTGGTTGGGTCCGATACCGCAATAAAAAGCCGATTGCCACGCATAAATAAAGGCAGGGCATGGTGTTTTCTAATTAGCTTTTCATCAACCACCTTTTCGGGGAAGGATTCTTGCTGAAAGGCATTTAGGTCCAAAACAGGCATACCAAATTCTTGCGCAGCAGAAAATGCTAGGTCCTTGGCTTTAGCCGCTTTTGCTTGAACCAGATGGGAAACCAGTGATAAATTGTTCTGATGAGCGTGTAGCTGTGCTTTTCGGGCAGTTTCTTCATCGAGTAACTGATCCAAAACAAACTTTCTGGCCAAGCCAGTAAGTGTCGTGTTTTCTGCTGTCATGGGGCTTCTTTGCTTGAGTTAAATTCACCATTTAGATGCACAAACTAATGTTTGGACTAAATAACTGGCTTTAAACGGTTTAGCGCTTGCTGATAAACGCATACATATATAAGGAAGTGTAGTGGAAGTTTTCAGATTTAAAAGAAAGCTTCGCATAGTGTGAGTAACTGACAAATATTGTCACTTCCTGTCATCAAGAGTATGGTCCAATACTTGTGATAATACTTCAAGGTAATTCTATAAAAGAACTGTAATCTACTGACTAATAAGGGAAATAATATTAATATTTGTAATTGGCACGTTGCCTGCTATTGTTTAAGTGTCGGTACGCAGAGTGTGAAGACTGATTGCAAACGCTTAGAAGAGCAAGCAACTTTCCTGACGCGAAGCCATCCTTAAGGGTAGACTCAAGTTTACCTTTAAAGATGGGTTCCAGATTGAAGGTAGTAGTAAAGCAAACAGGCTACTAAAACAATCGAGCGGCCATTTATACTAAATCTGGAGATATATTATGAATATGAAAAAGAATCAGCAAGGTTTTACGCTAATTGAATTGATGATCGTTGTTGCGATTATTGGTATTTTGGCAGCGGTTGCCATTCCTGCTTATCAGGATTACACGATTCGAGCGAAAGTAACTGAAGGTATGGTTTCTGCGGCTGCGCTGAAAATTGGAGTAACAGATATGTTCGCTGATAGTGGTGTAGCTGGTATTGATTCGTATGCTGCTGTAGTTGCTGGGGACCAAGCGAACTTGAAGACTGGTTCAATTAAGGCAATCAAGATTGATAAGTCTACAGACACAAATCCAGGAACAATCACTATTGATATGACTCTGATTCCTGCGATCTCTGGTGCAGGTAATCTTGCCTTCGTACCTTCGATTGGTACAAATCCTTTAGCGGATGCCAATGCAGCGGGAACAATTGTTTGGGCTTGTGATACTGCAGCAACAACAATTGCTGATAAATTCCTACCAGCGACTTGTAAGTAATCGCTACATAGGAACTAGCTAGCCTTTAAGGCTGCTAACGAGAAACCCCGGCTTAGTCCGGGGTTTTTTGTGTCTGAAAGGTTGATAAAAACATAAAGATTAATGTTTTACTCAAGACTAAGTAAGTGTTCATTCTTGCTTAATGTACTTTTGCCTATACCTTTTACTGCAACTAACTCTTCGAGGCGGGCAAACTCACCATAGCGCTCACGATAGTCAACAATGGCTTCAGCTTTTTTTAAACCTACGCCTTTCAATGCTTTGGCAATAGTTTGAGCATCTGCGCTATTGATGTTTATGGCCTTACTGGTTTGTATTGAACTATTTGGTTCATTGTCTGCATAGCTAATATTGCTGAAAGAAAGCAGCAAGCTAAACAAAAAAGGGATAAGCAGGCGGGGAGGGATGTTTGCGATGTTGTTAGAAAGAAAAGAGTTTGATTTCATAAGTTCGCTCCTTGCGTTAATAGAATCAAGTGCATGAACGGCTATTGAGCAATCCGTGTCAAAGCTTGTGTCATGCAAGTTCGATATTAACGGCTTCAGAGGCGATAGTGAATACTAATTCTATGATTATTCCTAATTAATTTAACTCACTGACACAATTAGCGACAATCACTATTGTATTCACTAAGGACTTGGTTAAAATGAAGTCAGGCGCTCGCAGAAGCGCTCAGAAACTGGAGAATGATAAGGATAAATCGGACGTGCTAAGTAAGTTGTTACACCTTCCCCGGTACCAGAAACGCCTGGTTACGGTTTTTGCAGACAGTCTTTGTCTACCTTTCGCCTTATGGATGGCCCTAAGTTTACGTTACGATGAACTTTATTTGCTTGAAAATAGCTCCGTATTGTTAGTCGCTTTTGTCACCGTTTTTACCAGTATTTTTGTTTTTGCGCGTCTCGGTTTATATCGGGCTGTTATTCGCTATATGAGTAATCATGCTTTACTGGCGATTATTTCTGGTGTTTCTATCTCTGCTATTATGTTGGCGGCTTTGGGCTTTTTATTTCAGGCGCCGATTCCTCGTTCCGTTCCCATTATTTACTGGTGTTTAGCGATGATCTTTGTCGGAGGGACGCGTATGTTAGCTCGCTCTCTGGTACACCGCGATATGATGAAATCCAAAGATCGGGTGATTATCTATGGTGCGGGTAAGTCTGGCTTGCAGCTAAGTTCGATACTTTTTCATGGCAAGCAGGTTCAGCCAATTGCTTTTATTGATGATGATATTAGTAAGCACGGTAGCATTCTTAACGGTATCCGCGTTTATTCACCCGAGAATATTTCTGAGGTGCTCAAGCGTTATGGTGCGCAGAGTATTTTGTTAGCCTTGGGCCATGCTTCCAGGGCTCGAAGAGCTGAAGTGATAAAGGGCTTGGAGCAGTACCCGCTTGCTGTGCAGACCATTCCACAAATTAATGATGTTGTCAGCGGTAAGGCGCGAATTGAAGAAATTCGTGATGTTGATATTGAAGACCTGCTTGGGCGTGATGAAGTCGCGGCCGATAGGGCCAGGCTTTCGGGTTGTATCTCAAATAAGGTGGTGATGGTCACTGGTGCGGGGGGGTCAATTGGCTCTGAGTTGTGTCGCCAAATCGTCAAGCTAAACCCGCGAAAGATTGTCCTGTTTGAATTGTCTGAATTTGCCCTTTATCAAATTGAGCAAGAGATTTCCAAGTATATTCAAAAACATACATTAAAGACTGAAGTGCATGCCATTATGGGCTCTGTGCAGAAACAGCATCGCATGGAAGTTATCATGAAGAGCTACGCTGTCGAAACGGTCTACCATGCCGCAGCTTACAAACATGTTCCTTTGGTAGAACACAATGTCATTGAAGGTGTTCGCAATAACGTCTTTGGCACTTGGTATTGTGCCGAAGCGGCGATTAAAGCAGGGGTAGATACCTTTGTGTTAGTTTCAACCGATAAGGCTGTTCGCCCGACTAATGTGATGGGCGCAACCAAGCGTTTATCGGAGCTTGTACTTCAAGGCTTAGCCCAGCGCCAGAACGATACACGTTTTTGCATGGTTCGCTTTGGCAATGTATTAGGTTCTTCGGGTTCTGTTGTACCGCTGTTTCGTAAGCAAATTAATGATGGTGGCCCGGTAACGGTAACGCACCCTGATATTACTCGCTATTTTATGACCATTCCTGAAGCAGCCTTGTTGGTACTTCAAGCAGGCTCAATGGGCGAGGGCGGTGATGTCTTTTTGCTTGATATGGGCGAGCAGGTTCGAATTGCCGATTTGGCAGGTAAGCTGATTCGCTTAATGGGCCTTGAGGTGAAGGATGATGATAATCCAAATGGTGATATCGAAATTCAGTATACCGGCTTACGACCAGGCGAGAAGTTATACGAAGAGTTGTTGATTGGCGACGACCCTTTACCAACCAGTCATTCTCGAATTATGAAAGGTCGTGAGATCTCATTACCTTGGGTTGAAGTAGAAGCCTTGCTTGAGAAGATTGATAAATACTCTCATCTATTTGATTGTTCTTCAGTGCGTGAGACGCTACTTAAAGCGCCTCTAGGGTATAACCCATCGAACGAGATTGATGACCTTGTTTGGAAGCAATCTCAGCATGAGTTGATACCCGAACATAATGCTTCAGCGAATGAAGAAGCACCCGTAAAGCCAAAAGTGGTTTCGATTTCAAAATCGCCCAAAAAACTGGCCTGATTTACTGCGCTGCCAAATGAGGGTGGCGTGAGCAGAGTTATCTCGCTTTTTAGCACTACTTTATATAGTGCTAATAGTGCTAATAGTGCGGCGGGGGCGGCTCCTGCTCAGTGCTTGCGCTGCCAGATTTAAGTTCCCCAAGCCCTTCTTTTAATAGTCGGTTCGCTACCCACAAATCTTGGATTTCCCTGTCCTGCTTAGTGATTACATCGTTGAGGGTGTTCAGTAAATCATCTTGAAACGATAGTTTAACTTCGAGCTCACTGATTCGTTCATTAAGTTTTTCGATAAGGGCTTCGGGTAATTCTGATTGGCTCATGTTTTTACTATCTTAAGTATGGAGAGAGGGCGCTATTGTAATACATATTACCCGGTGCTCAAGAATTTAGTGTGTTGACTGTAGAATCGAATAAGTTCTAAGCAAGATATTGTGTGAGCCAAAAATCTGTTATCATGCTCGGCTTGCGTTGAGTCTGGTCGTGTTTATACAGGTCAATGCAGCGTTACCTGTCGATTGCCAATACTTTTACAGGGTTGTTCACAGGTGGGGGATGCAGATATTTTTTCCTTAATGGTGTTTGCTGAACCAATTCCACTATTTTAAGAGTTTGTTTAACGAGAAAATTTACATGTCTACACAGAGTTTATCTAAAAAATTATTAGTAAGTGCGGTTGTTGCGCTGCCATTTCCTTACGTTATGTTGGTATTGGCTTCGTCTGCTTCAGTATTACCACAAGGCCTTACAGCCGAGAATTTCCTTTCAGGTGAAAATGGTAGCGGCTTTTACGCTTTGGTTTGGTTGATGTTTTTTGCTGCATCTGCCATTTCGCAAATTGCGGCACAGTCTTCGTCTTCTTCTGCTTCAAGTAACAATGCGCAAGAAGCATCTGAGTCTGATGACGACGATGATACACCTGAGGGTGTAGAGTCCGGTACCGTTAAATGGTTCAATGTGAATAAAGGTTTTGGTTTTATTACGACCGATGCGGGCGAAGATGTTTTTGTTCACTTCCGTTCAATTCGTGGTCGCGGTCGTCGCTCATTGCGTCAAGGCCAAGCAGTGCGCTTTGATTTGAGTGAGGGTGAGAAGGGTATGCAGGCAGACAACGTTTCGGTTGCCAAGTAAGCCTCTAGCTCTTTAGCTTCTACAGAAAAGGCTTATCCCCAGCGGATAAGCTTTTTTTCGTTTCGGGTGATGGCATTCCAATATTCACCTGCTTCATCTTCCCCTTCTTGCCAGCTATGTGCGGCACACCTGACCTCAAGTTCATACATCTCTAACAGGCTTAGTGCGCAGGCTTCATCATTGTCCCAAGG
>NZ_LWGJ01000413.1:0-1385 GCF_001635845.1 Oleiphilus sp. HI0132
CGAATTCTAGCGTTGAAGGCGGGAGCCGCATAGAGACAACCAATTTTGTGATCGATGCAAAGCACGATATCTTGACGATCGATATGCTTGGAACATGGAATGAGGGGAATACCTTAGACTATGTCGCTAGTTATAAACGTTTGGTTCACCGCTATTTTACCCGAGAGTGGGCTTGTGTGATCAACTTAAAGGGCATGGATATGCTTCTATCCGAGTCGTTTCAAATCGAAACACTAAAGGCGCTTAATGCTTGGTCTTATATTAAAGGAATGAAGGCTATTGCTGTTGTATTTAGTAGCAATAACCGAAGTCACTTGCTCTATCAGTTCGAAGAAATATTCAAGGTTAAGCACCCCTATGCAACGTCGGTATGCTTGAGTGAATTTGAAGCTTCTCAATGGCTTGATTCTCAGGGGTTTAAGATGAAAACCTTGAATTCGTCACCAAAACTAACAAGCATTGCTGTATAATCTCCGCGTTCATTGTCTAACAATTCTAGTTGCTTTCGCGGGTGATTTATTTTGATAAAAGTCTTAGTCGTTGATGATCATGATCTGATTCGTGCAGGTATTGCGCGTATGTTGCTTGATGACGGTGCGATTGAGGTAGTCGGTGAAGCATCTTCTGGTGAAGATGCTTTAAGCAAAGCGCGCGAACATTCCCCTGACGTTGTCTTGATGGACCTCAAAATGCCCGGCATTGGTGGGCTAGAGGCAACACGAAGGCTAAAGCGTCAAAATGAGCAAACAAAAGTCGTAGTTGTAACAGCTTGTATTGATGATCCTTACCCAAGCCACGTTTTAGAATCGGGTGCTTCGGCATATGTTTCGAAGAACAGCCATATTTCTGAGATGATCAAGGCAATCAAGCAAGTTCATAGCGGCGAGCGTTATATTAGCCCTGATATTGCACAGGCTATGGCCTTAGGTAAAGCGAACTCGTCTCCTTTTGACAGTTTGTCTGAGCGAGAACTGCAGATTGCCACGATGATTATGGATTGCCAGAAAGTTCAGAGCATATCAGACAAGCTTTGTCTGAGCCCAAAGACAGTAAATAGTTATCGCTATCGGATATTTGAAAAGCTGGATATCACCAGTGATGTTGAATTGACCTTGCTTGCTGTGCGAAATGGTTTGTTAGATGTCGACCGACCCAATTGATCTGCAAGAATCCTTCTCAGAATCTTCCTCATTTGACTCTAAAAGCTTTTTATCTGGATTGACTACAAGTCCGGGAGTCTACCGTATGTATGGTAGTGACGGAAGCATACTGTATGTTGGTAAGGCAAAGCATCTCAAAAAACGTGTTTCCAGTTATTTTGCTCGTCAGGGTTTGTCTCTTAAGACTCAATCGCTAGTCAGCAAAATCGCTAAAATAGAAGTCAC
>NZ_LWGJ01000414.1:0-857 GCF_001635845.1 Oleiphilus sp. HI0132
CACAATGAGTCGAAGTCATCATCGTTGTCGCCTACCTCAATATCAGGAACCCGATTTTCAGTCAGCTCTTTCATTTGTTTGTTTTCTGACAGTTCAAATTGACTAAAGCTACCGGTCGCTGATACACGTGTTTCTAAATTACATTTTCCTTCGGCGCCATTGGCTCGAATCGATACCTTATGACCGGACATGAAGGGAAGCCTGGGTGTAATAAGTGTCGTAGGCTGACCTATGGCACTCAGTTCTGGTAACAGGAGTCCTCTTAGGTACTCGCTAGGGTCTCCCGTCTTCTGAAGCAATTGGACACCACATGGCTTAGCGCTAGGCGCTAATAGTTCGATCCCTACCTGGGTACCTTGCTGCTTGATATGTCTGATCCAGCGAATAACCGCGATGCTCCATGCTTGCTGAGCATTTTCACGCAAGGAAATTATTTCACCCGCTTGAATATTGCTTGGTACTTCACCTTCCCATTGCAGACAATAGCCACCAGGGCTTGTATTGACTAAAGGAACTGTGTACTTCGGGTAAGCGCTGTCGAGCTTGTCATCGATTGCTCGGTCATAGGAAATGGGCGCGTCGGAGGGCGTAGTCGCCGAATGACTACCGGCATCATAGCTGTCACCCCAACCATCCTGAGACTGATTGGTGGCACTTAGGAAAATATTGTCATCACCTGAGGTTGAACCGGATGCATGTTGAAGCATTTGTGTGTGGAACTCGACTTTTCCCGAGGTGTAATAGTGGCTTGCACTTAAACCAACACATAGGTTTAGGGCACCCTCATCTTCTACCCGTTTAAAGCTGCGCTTGGTTAATACACCGAATGAATGATGTAAATGATCCAAAACGACGTC
>NZ_LWGJ01000415.1:0-1255 GCF_001635845.1 Oleiphilus sp. HI0132
TGCAGATAAGCTTCCATTTCGTGACTACCTATTATTCTCTTCTGAGCGGAGAATTCTATAACATCAGCTACACCCTGCAAAAGGAAGCAAACCGCAAAATGGTAATATTCTATGAGGTAGCAATTTCTATTATTCGTGGGCAGAGGCCTCCGAGCCTCGCTAGCGGTTTAGCACGGTGGCAGATTCTAGCGAGGGGTGAAACCCTCTGTTTACGGGTATGATTAGAGTGTATTGATGAAGCTATCTATTCTGGCATTCACCTCATCTGCTTGCTCGGCAAATACCATATGACTGCCACCCGGTATAAGAGCCAGACTTGCATTAGCTAAAGCCTTCTTGAGGTAGTCAGCGTATTTGGGCGGGGTCATAATATCCTGATCACCCACTATGATTAAGCTAGGCAAGTCGATACTCGCTAGCTCGTTCATCAGATCAAAGCCATTGCATGCTTGCAAGTCTCTTAGTAAAACACCTGCTCCATTTTCCTGCATTGCGGCATTAATTTTACTGCGTAGCGGCTCATCAATTCTATGATTCATTGCCAGCACAGACTCGGGAATCCTGTCGTCCCCTTTAGCGAACAGGTCAGTAAGTTTATCTAATAAAGTTGGCAGAACTTTTGAACGAGCACCTGCACCGATTAGAACCATCCCTTTGAGCGAGCGGTGCCCTTGCGCTGCCAAAGCCAGTACCACGGCACTACCTAAGGAGTGCCCGACCAGTATGACATCGTCTAGCGTATCGAGATAAGTGCCAACAGACTGTACATAGTCTTCCATAGTTTTAAGCTTTGGGCCATTAGGATGTCCCGGTAAATCAACCGCTTCCGAGTGGCTGAAATGCACAAGCTGCTGCTCCCAAACCACACTATTCATACCCGAGCCATGTATAAAAACCAGCTTCATAGACTCACCTTTCTAAACAGCCGATGCCAAGTTACGACTAGAGGCTTCCGAGAACAAATAGCTTTGCATCGCTCTTAGTAACAAAGTTTGCGATAAGCTCACCTCACCCACTGTATTCAACATGGTTGATAGATCCTGCTCCGTCAATTTGTGTTCCTGACTATCGGAATATATCGCTTGGGTTACGACTTGTTTATGCTCATCAGTATTACGTTTAAGCTCCGTGTACATTTCTAACAAAACCACCTCATTGCGATGGTTAAATAAGTCACTCACCCCGGAATAAAAAGCCTCTACCTGAGCAATAATTTGTTGATAGGTATTATAAATAAAGAGGTTATCAGACTGTC
>NZ_LWGJ01000416.1:0-992 GCF_001635845.1 Oleiphilus sp. HI0132
TGAAAAGTATAAAGTTAGATGACCGTGAGCTGGAAGAGAGTGAATACCTTCTAGATGACGAATCTCTAACGGTAGAATCTGTACCCGCGAAATTTGAGTTGCAGTGTGAAACCTGGATTAAGCCGCAAGATAACAAGCGGTTGGAAGGCTTGTACAAGTCTTCGTCAATGTTTTGTACCCAGTGTGAAGCCGAGGGTTTCAGACGAATTACCTATTACATGGATCGTCCTGACGTACTAACGGTATTTACGACGCGCATCGAAGCTGATAAAGCGCTTTACCCGAACCTGCTTTCCAATGGTAATGCTATTGAGTCGGGAAACTTGGAAGATAATCGTCATTTTGTTACTTGGCACGACCCTCATCCAAAGCCTTGTTACTTGTTTGCTTTGGTGGCAGGTGATTTACATTGCCATGAAGACTCCTTCAAAACCATGTCTGGACGTCAGGTGGCCCTGAAGATCTTTGTTGATCATAAGAATGCAGATAAGTGCGATTACGCACTAGATTGTTTAAAAAGGTCGATGCGCTGGGATGAAGAAGTCTACGGGCGAGAGTACGACCTGGATATATTTATGATTGTCGCGGTGGACGATTTTAATATGGGCGCCATGGAGAATAAAGGTCTGAATATCTTCAATTCATCCTGTGTTTTGGCAAAGCCCGATGCAACAACAGATGCGGGTTATCAGCGCATTGAGGCGATTGTTGCACATGAGTATTTTCACAACTGGTCTGGCAATAGAGTTACTTGCAGAGATTGGTTCCAGCTAAGCCTGAAAGAAGGGTTTACCGTATTTAGGGATTCAGCATTTTCTGCCGATATGAATTCCTCCGTGGTTAAACGTATCGAGGATGTAAATGTTCTGCGAACCGCACAGTTTGCTGAAGATGCAGGCCCGATGTCACACCCGGTTCGTCCGGCTTCCTATATGGAAATTTCAAACTTCTATACCCTGACGGTTTATGAAAAAGGGGCAGAGGTTGTTCGC
>NZ_LWGJ01000417.1:0-937 GCF_001635845.1 Oleiphilus sp. HI0132
GGTATTGAGCTTCAAGGTATTGCGCACGATACGATGATTGAATCTTATGTGCTGAACTCCACGGGAAGTCGTCACGACATGGATACTCTGGCCGAGAAGTACTTGGGCAGAAAAACCATCCACTTTGAAGATATCGCCGGGAAGGGAGCCAAACAGCTTACCTTCAACCAAATAGCTCTAGAGCAAGCCGGGCCTTATGCCGCAGAAGATGCCGAGATTACTTTGGCGCTTCACCATGCAATCTATCCGCAATTAGAAAAGATTGAAGGGCTGGCGAAGGTTTATCATGAAATAGATAAGCCTCTGTTGTCGATTCTGTCAAAAATAGAACGCACAGGTGCGGTGGTTGACGCTCATATTCTAGGGCAGCAGAGTCAGGAATTAGCCGAACGAATTGTTGAGCTAGAGCGTGAAGCTTATGACTTGGCGGGTGAAGAGTTCAACTTAAGTTCACCAAAACAGTTGCAAGCGATATTCTTTGAGAAACTAGGGTTGCCGATCATCAAGAAGACGCCCAAGGGTCAACCTTCAACCGCCGAGCCGGTCTTACAGGAATTAGCACTTGACTACCCGCTGCCTAAGTTAATTCTTGAGCACCGTAGTCTGGCAAAACTCAAGTCGACTTATACCGATAAACTTCCGCAGTTGATTAATCCGGGAACAGGGAGAATTCATACTTCTTATCATCAGGCTGTCACCGCGACAGGGCGTTTATCTTCTAGTGATCCGAACTTGCAGAATATTCCGATTCGAAGCACCGAAGGTCGAAAGATTCGTCAGGCTTTTGTTGCACCCGACGGTTATAAGCTTATCGCAGCCGACTATTCGCAAATAGAACTGAGAATTATGGCGCACTTGTCTCAAGATAAGGGCTTGTTGGAGGCATTTGCTCAAGGAGAAGACGTACACCGTGCGACTGCTGCAGAAGTCTTCGATG
>NZ_LWGJ01000418.1:0-937 GCF_001635845.1 Oleiphilus sp. HI0132
CCTTATTATCTTTCACCGGCGCTGAGAAAAGAAATTCATACTTAGTATCAATTTCATCTTTATGAGGCAGCAGTTCACTCACTAAGGGAGCACGAGTTTCACGATTCTTCGGGAACTTACTTGCCGCGAGGAATAATCCCGCAGCCCCATCTCGTAAGATGTAAGTATCTTCAACCTTCTCACAAGTTAATTCAGGCATCGGCACTGGGTCCATCTTCGGTGGCGCGGCTTCACCATTTCGCAATAACTTACGAGTATTTTTACACTCTTCATTGGTACAACCAAAGTACTTACCAAAGCGGCCGGTGCGAAGCTGCATTTCTGATGAACACTTATCACACTCTAATACAGGGCCATCATAGCCCTTGATCTTAAACTCACCCTCTTCAACTTCATACCCAGAACAGTCCGGGTTGTTACCACAAACGTGTAGCTTACGTTGCTCATCGATCAGATAACTGTCCATGGCGGTTGAACAAATTGAACAACGGCGCTTCTTACGCAAAAGTTTTGACTCGCCTTCCTCATCATCTGCACTGGCGATTTCATCACCCGGTACAAGATTGATCGTCGATTTACAACGCTCTTTTGGCGGCAAGGAGTAACCTGAACAGCCCAAAAACACGCCCGTACTACCCGTACGAACCTGCATATGACGACCACAACTAGGGCAAGGAATATCTGTCTCGGTTGGATCATTTTCACGCATACCACCATCAAGCGACTGTGCTTGGTCTAGTTGAGTTGTGAAATGGTCGTAGAAATCATTAAGAACCGCTTTCCAGTCCTTTTCATCTTGAGCAACATCATCCAGTTGTTCTTCCATCTGAGCGGTAAAACTGTAGTCCATCAGCTCAGAGAAAGATTCAACCAAACGATCGGTAACAATATCCCCCATCTTCTCGGCGTAGAAACGCTTGTTTTCAAGCTTCACATA
>NZ_LWGJ01000419.1:0-781 GCF_001635845.1 Oleiphilus sp. HI0132
AGCTTTTCATGAAGCATCTGAGATGCGTTATGGCGCACAAAAAAGCGTTGTCATTAGCGGCACGCTTCTCGTCTTTTTCCTTGTCTTTTTTAGCTTCCAGCTAGTTCGTTCGATTACACGTCCCATTAACGACCTGGTTAAGGCGACTCAGAGGCTTAAAAGCTCAGAATGGGATTATCGAGTCAATTTAGATACCGGGGACGAATTGGAGGAACTTGCTGACAGTTTCAACAGCATGGCTGAACAGCTTTCCCATCAACACCTAAGCCTCAAAGACCAACTGGATAGACACAGTATTCAGCTAAAGGAACGTTCTTTAGACCTTGAGATACTTTTATTGGCAAGCGCTGAACTCTCGTCCGAGTTAGATATTGAGCAGTTGCTAAAGCTTATGGCGCAGAAACTAACAAGTACACTGAAAGTAACCTATTGCCGTATTGCTCTAAAAGATAGTGAGCATGCAGGCCCTGTAATTCGCGCAGCCTATCCCATCAGGATGCTAGATTGGGAGCCTGGCATTGGAAACGAGTTAGACGTAAAATATTGTCCTGACTTACAGAAGGCTTTTGACACTGGACGATACGTATCAGTTTCTAATACAGAAATGTTTGATCGGAGACATAAAGTTGAGTTGGAACAAATTTTCACTTCTGAAACACATTCCGGTTTAATCTTTCCCTTAGTTATTAAAGGACGCTCAGAGGGTGCTATTATTTTGGGTGAGTCAAGAGTGTGGGACCGGGAACCTTTTTCTCAAGAAAAAATCGCCCTCTGCCAGACG
>NZ_LWGJ01000420.1:0-571 GCF_001635845.1 Oleiphilus sp. HI0132
CTTTGTTAGCCTTATATGCCTTCCGTAAAGGTAAGTCACTCTCTGCAATCGTTATCGCTCTCACGCTCGCCTCTTTACTGTTATCGCAATATATGGCCTTCAAAGGAGACTCCGCAGCAAATTTCTATTTAATTTCCTCTCGTGCTTGGGAGCTATTGTTTGGCTCAATTATTTCCATATACAAATTTGATCAGATTTCATATACGAGACCCGTCAGGCAGATAGCGTCTTTGACTGGTCTCACAATGGTTATCGCTTCATTCTTTTGCTTTGATGCTGACACGCCATTTCCTAGCTTTTATACTTTGCTACCCGTTATAGGTGCCAGCCTAATCATTATATTTGCTGATCGCCAAACTCTAGCTGGCAAATTACTCTCTCTAAAGCCAATTGTAGCCGTAGGACTCATCTCCTATTCTCTCTATTTATGGCATCAGCCATTGTTCGCGTTCTTGCGGATGAAGAGCTCAGGCGAACCTTCTGAAGCACTATTCATCCTGGCAGTACTTTTAACCTTCGTACTGGCTTTTCTAAGTTACCGCTATGTCGAAACCCCGTTTAGAAGAAGCCC
>NZ_LWGJ01000421.1:0-710 GCF_001635845.1 Oleiphilus sp. HI0132
TGGCGCTATAGTATTTTAAACTCGATAAAGCATCCCTTTGCGTGATTACTGCTCGTTCGAATAAACCATTAGCCGCATAAACGGCAGCAGCAGTGTCTAGAAAAAGAGGGCGGTCTGAAAGGTCCTCATCATCGATGATATCCTCTATCATTTCTAAAGCACGTTGCGGGTTTCTAAATGAATCATTGGGATATGTTGCCAGCCACCAAGCATAGAAAGCATTGGAGCTGTCAAAAACCTGGTTTTCAATCGATTTCTCAAAATAGTAGCGTGCATTGTCAAGATTACGCTCAGTCCCGTGCCCAACCAGGCTGCTATGCGCTAATACTGCCAATGCCCAATAATACTCCTGGTACTTTTCGCTTTTCAGGATTTTAAAAGCTAATGACTTATCTGGCTCTTCAGTGTCAGCAAGAATTTGGTAGGCTTTTATCAAGGGTATGTAATAGTCATAAGCTTGGTCATAGCGCCCATAATCTGCTTTTTCTGCGATATCGAGATAAAGACGGGATTTTTCCAGATCTCTAGGGACTTGATAGTCGAGGATATAAAGGTTCGCTGCATGCAATGCGGGAATTCGGTAGCCGAGCTTTGCGTCCTGCTCGAAATAATGAAGGGCTTCAGGATAGTTGTGTGCTTCTAGATTTTGTAAGGCTTGTCTAAAGTTCGTTGCACAGGCGCTGAGTTGGATTACTAGAGCTATCACTAGT
>NZ_LWGJ01000422.1:0-957 GCF_001635845.1 Oleiphilus sp. HI0132
ACTGGTAGCATTGATGAACACGGCAACTGGCGATACGAACTAAATACTAACAACCCGAAAGTCATCTCTTTGGGTGAGAAGGAACGCTTGTTTGACACATTTGTTGTCGAAAGTGTTGATGGCACGACACAAACAGTCATTATAAAGATTGAAGGAAGTGATCAGCCACTCTTTGCCAACAACAGCTCCAGCAAGCCAGAGACCCTAGAGTTAAATCAAGTTCTACATGATGACACAGAGAACGACCTAGAAAGCGTATTCGGAAAGGCTAACTCTAGCCATCAGTCCACGGGCGAGACCCTAGACAATGCCAATACAAGTGCAAGCGAGATTTTACAGCAAATTACTCAGCAAAATCTTCAAGACAACAACCTCATTACTTAAGAGAGTTGAAACTCTAGGCACTGTAAAGTGTAAACGCAGCACTCGAACTGACTTATTGAAAAACAGATTGCGACCAGAGCATGGCTTAGTCGTGCAGACACCAGAAGAAAACCTTGGTACCAAGTATGAATTTGGTCGAATAGTATGCTTTAACGGACGTTGAAACGATTTGAACTTCCAGAACTTCCTGGGTTACCTTATTCTAGAATTCATCCCCCAAGGAATGCTCACCACAGTAGTCATCCTCGCGTAGGCGGGGATCCATTGTTTTTGACCGAAACCTTATTAATTCGATTACTTCTGTAGCTTCAAATGCTGCCTATTAATCAAGACACTGGATTCCCGCCTACGCAGGAATGACTGGTTTTTTTTTGGGGGGGGGCTTGAACGTCAACTTAGCGAACTTTCAAGGCTTTGATATTTTGTTTGGTCATGTCGCGCTCTGTATTACAAGCTGTAAAATCGGCTTTGAGCCGATACATATAAAATTAGAGCGTATCGCCCTCCGATAATATAGACACATTCACCTGGCCCAATTTTTCTCTCAGCTTTTCTCTATCAACAAGCTTAGCC
>NZ_LWGJ01000423.1:0-4583 GCF_001635845.1 Oleiphilus sp. HI0132
CTTTTTGATCGATATTGACTCAGGCGAGATTATTTACTCCGTTTTCAAAGAGCTCGATTACGCCACCTCTTTACTTACCGGGCCTTATNAAAATAGTGACTTAGCTAAAGTCGAGTGAGTCTAAGGCATCTTTTTGACCTAAGGGGTTAGCGTTGTCTGCAATGAAGTGATATTGCATTAAACGGGCTTTATCGCTAATGCTGTTAAGTAAATTGCCGGGAGATAATGAAGAGCCTGGATTGCTCTCGGCATAGGTGGCACCAAATTGCCCGGTGTAATAATCTTCTAACTTGTCAGATATTTCGTTGCTACTGACGGTTTTAGGAAAATCATCATAGCTAGCGATGAAGCCTTCAGCTGAGTCGACGACACTATGGCTTGCAGAGAAAGCTTTAAGCTCATGTTTGATAGTCTGTAGGTAGCTGTGAATAAAGTCCTTCTGGGATTCTCGCTGTGTGATGAGCGCTTTCCGTGCTTCGTTTTCAATAACGCTTTCGGCAATATTAAATCCAACACCTGCTGTAATCAGAGCGGTTAATAGTACCGAAACAACGGACACTGAAAGTGATCCGAGGAGAACTTTTCGAGAGATGGACATGGTTGTTTCCTATTATTGCTATTTTAGTTCGTCGTTACTGACATTTTTAGTGTGGTGAAGACGCAACTACTTGTCAGCCGCAATCTATTTCAGCATAGGCCATTTAAGAAAAAGTGCTTAATATTTAGGAGGGGAAGTTCGGCACTGTATTGGTGCGAAAACTGCGCTGGATTAGTTGCTGGGCGAGAAACGAACCAGACTCGTGGTGAGTGGTTCGTTTCTTGTCGGGAGGGGCGTTTACTGGAAGCTGAATACAGAACCGCTTATAAAATCTGTATTTGTTGTGTCGTCACTTAATGCATAAAGGATATAAAAAATGCTGCCGCTGACGTCTTCAGATAGGGCGTAGCCAAATGCGTTTGTTTCTCCTCCCGATAAAACTTGATCTCCTGTTAGAAGGGATGTGTCAAAAGGTGATTCAGGTAAATGTATTTGAGGGTCTGGATTGCCAGTCATAACAGCAATTAATGGTAGATCGAAGTCGCGATTTGATAGGTTTCGGACAAGTGTTAGTAAAGTGCTGCCAGATTTTAAGACCTCGTTTTCTGCATCATATAATACTTCTGCTTCTGCGTAGCTTACGATGACATTTCTGAAATCATTTGTACTGTATATTGCTGACGAACTATGAATTTGATTGCTCGAAGCCTCAATTGATATCAGACCAATATTCTCAGAGCTTAGGGTAATTTGAGCGACGCCATTACTGGTATAAGCCGTTTCGATATGTGTGGTGCCATTATCAGTGATACTAAAACTCACTTCAGTGTTATCTGGAATTGCTCCGCTAGCCGAGTTAGGGCTTAAAGTCGCGGACACAATAGAGCTATCAATACCGTTGTTTAGAATAACGTTTGGAGTCAGTGACAGTGATATCGCTTTAGTAGCGTTAGGGTCTTCCGAGATTGTGAGGCTCAGAGTGTTAGAGCTTATAAGTTCTCCTGAGCTGTTTAGTAACTGGGCAGATATATCGCTGGTGCCGGCTGACAGAGCTTTTAGCAAACCGCTTTGATTAGAAAAGTAGTCATTCGATGCCGTCTCGATAGATACAACATCATTGTCACTGATTATCCAGCTTACTTCTTGGGTGAGATCTTTGCTGCTGTTATCGGAGTAGTCTGCAATGGCACTCAGTTGCAGTTCATCGTTAACGTTTATCGCGCTAGCAGGGCTGGTAATAGCAATAGAACTTAGTATTGCGTCCGTCACTGTGAAGGTTGCGCTGGACGATAGGCCTTCAAAGCTGGCGCTGACACGTGTACTACCGGGGGCAACGGTACGAATTAGTCCTGGGCTATCTACATTATTGTCGACAGTAATAAGTTGATTGTCTTCGCTTTGCCAGGTGACGAGGTGGGTGATGTCTTTAGTCGATGCATCGGTATATAAGCCACTTGCTTTGACTTGTTCTGTAAACCCAGCCGGAATACTTGTGTTATCGCTCGTCAGTGATATTGATTGAAGTGTCGCACTTGTTACTGTCACTAAACTAATACCACTGATTCCTTCTAGTTCGGCAGAGATCAGGGCTTCGCCTTCTGCATTAGCGCTGATAACCGGAGCGCTAGGGCTTTCTACGCTTGCAACAGTACTAGAGCTTGTGTTCCAGTTGGCCTCTTTACTGATATCAATTTGTTCTCCATCAGAATAGGAGCCTAAAGCAATGGCTTGTATTTGAAGCCCGTTAGCTAGGCTGATATTTCCTGGCTGAACTTCAATTGCGGTTAATACGGCGTCTTGAATGCTTAGACTAGTCGATATACTAATATCATCCAGGGTGGCGGAAATGTTTACGAATCCCAGTTCTAGTCCATTGACTAAACCTTCAGATAGCGCAGCGTTTGAAATAGAGCCTATTGCCGAGTCGCTCGATGTCCAGGTTACCTGTTCGGTGATGTCCTGAACTGAGCCGTCACTGTATGTTCCTTGAGCACTGAAACTTTGGCTTAGCCCCTTTGGTAGGGAGCTGTTAATAGGAAGAATACTTATATTGCTTAGTACTGCATTGCTTACCGTAACCGTACTGGCAGCATTATGGCCATCTAGCTCAGCACTCAGGCTTGAGCTGCCGATATCCAGTCCGCTAACAAGTGATGAGCCCGCTTCAATTGAGATTATTTCAGGAGAGTCAGCGCTCCAATTGACTTGGCTAGTAACATCTTGGTGGCTTTGATCAGTAAAAATGGCGGTGACGTTTACCTCGCTTTGAGTTCCTTTCGCTAGTGTGATCAATGGCGGGGTCAAAACCAGACTGTCGATTTGAGCCGGGCTGATAACAATGTTTTTTAACCCAGTTGTAGAGCCTTTAATAGCGCTGACTTGCACCTCCCCACTTTGAATGGCGGTAATAAGCTCATTATCGATACTGGCAAGGCTGATATCGCTAGTTTGCCATGTTACTTCAGCGGTAATGTTTTGGGTGCTGCCATCGGAATAGGTGCCAGTCGCTGATAAAGCAGTAGTGAGTCCGGCAATTAGAGTGTCGGGTAAATCAATTGAAATAGAATGCAATGTAGCAGGAGAAACCTTTAGCTCCAGACTTGTGTTGATGTCGCCAATACTTGCTGTGACATTGGTATTGCCAGCGCTGACAGCGACTACCAAGCCATTTTCATCGACTGTGGCGATGTTGTTATTGCTCGATTGCCAAGAAGTCTCAGGACTAAGGTCGCTTGTGGTGTTGTTCGTATAAATTCCGGTTGCCGTGAGAGTGCGAGATGAAGCAATTGCCAGTGTCAACGCGGCGGGTGTTATGCTAAGTGAACTCAATGTGTATGCAGTAGACGTACTTGAAGCGTGCTCACCCTCATAACTGGCTGTAATGGTTGCGTCACCAGGTGCTAGTGCGGTAAGTAAGCCTTCGTTGGAGATATGCAAAATGCTCGGATCAGAGGAACTCCAGTTAGCGGCTGAGGTGATAATACTTGTTGTACTATTTGAGTAGTGCGCGTTTGCTACCAGCTGCTGGATGCTGCCGACTTCGATGTCGGAAGGCAAGGTGGTAATGCTAACACTATAAAGAACGACAACCTCCACGTCTTGTTGATCTAGCAAATCATTGTGTTCGATAGAGATCGTTGCACTGCCAGCGGTGTTTACCGATAACAGGCCTGTGGCACTTATGCTGATAGCAGTGTTATTACTAGAGGCCCAGATAACATCGTTACTGATGTCTTCGCTTGATGAATCGGTGTAGGTTCCGTTAGCACTTAATTGCACACTGTCGCCGACCTCAAGATCGTCGGGAATGATGCTCATCGCAATGCTGCTTAAAGCAATTACGTTTATGCTGAAACTGGCTGATTCTCCAGAAAAAGCCGCTGTAATCGTAGTACTACCAGCATTGATTGCCGTAATCAGGCCACTGTCTGACACTGTCAGGATATTCGTGTCACTAGAGCTCCAGCCAGCGTCGCTACTTAAGTCAAAACTTGAGTCGTCGGTGTATAAACCGGTCACACTGGCTTGAAAGGTTTCGCCAGATATCATTGTTGTTGGTGGTGTTGATAATGAGAGACTCTGAAGTGAAGGCGTATTATTGGTCTGTTTTCCTGAGCTGCTACCGCCGCTGCAAGCGCTAAGTAATAGTGATATTAAAAAATATGTCAGTACTTTAGATGCGCTATTTATTGAAAAAACGTTGAACATTGAATAGTGATCCTCTTAATATGCGCGCAGTTTAGAGATTTTTCTACAGGAAGTATGTTCCATTTTGTCAACAGAAAGTGAAATTCTATAAAACAGCTTCATATAACTGTTTTCCTAACCGGCAAAATTTCAACAGAAACCCTATTGAGGTTAAGTATGCAAAGTAACATTAGGTACAAGTCTAGCAGTCGTAGAGCTTTGCTCTCGATATTTTTGCTATGCCTTTCAATGAATGTAATGGCTGAACGGGAAGAGAGCGGTGCGGGAGCCAGTTTACAGTTAGTAGCGACCTTCAGTGTTTTGGCTGATATGGCTAAGGCGGTGGGAGGAGATCATG
>NZ_LWGJ01000424.1:0-747 GCF_001635845.1 Oleiphilus sp. HI0132
AGTCATCTAGGCTTTCTGTATCCAATACGCTCAGCATCCCTAGCACACCATTCATAGGCGTACGAATTTCATGGCTCATATTGGCTAGAAAGACACTTTTTGAATGCGCTGCCTGTTCTGCTTTTTCCTTCGCTTCTTTTAACTCCAGCTCGGCTTTTACCTTTTTATCAACATCTTGAAATGAGCCAAATAAGCGTACACACTTGCCGTCTTTAAATTCTGACTGGCCAAGTGCAGAAACCCAGATTTCATTGCCTTTAGCTGTCACCAGCTGCAGCTCTTCTTGCCAAGCAATGCCTTCTTCAATACCTTTGTTCACCGCGGCGGTAATTAGCTCTCTACTTCTACCTTCTTTATAAAAATTGATCGCTGTAGAGACATCAGGTTCAAAGCCTTCGGGTACTTCGTGAATTTCTTTTGTCATGAGTGACCAGTAAAGCCGGTCTTCCAGCATGTCCCACTCCCATGCACCAATTCTGGCCTGCTGACTCATCGACTCCAGTAAAGTCTTCTGACGTGCTAAATCTTCTGCAACAAGCTGTTTGCTCAGTTCATTACCTATCCATTGGGCAAATAAACGAATGAGTTCAAATTCGTCATCACTAAAGGGTCTGGCATGTGCTTCAGGACCAGAAAAGTTTAGCGTACCAAAGCGTTCACCTGACACGATTAGCGGCACACCAATATAACTTTCCAGGCCAAAAGCCTCGTAGCAAGGATGCGTATTAATGCAGCTTTTCTCTACAT
>NZ_LWGJ01000425.1:0-1015 GCF_001635845.1 Oleiphilus sp. HI0132
CCAGCAGCTAAACTGATGACTAAACCAGCTCCCACCAAAGATAGGCTGCGATTCAAGTTTGAAAGATTTGTTTTTGCTGCATTCAGCATTTGAAATGTATTGAGTTCGGGTTTCATTTTTTCTTCCTAAAACAAGCAACAGAGCGCCTTGCACTTTTCGTCATAACTACAACATTTGCCACTTATGCCACCATAAGCACCAATAATTTACTCAAGATCAGGAAAGGCTTTAATTCAGTGTAGACATAATTCTCGCTTTGCCAGCTTTACAAGCAAGGTATAAGGTTAAACAATGTCAAATACGCAGGTTTATCATTAATTTTGTCCACTGCGTCACACGAGTTACCCATACTACCTATTAAAACTATCTTTTTCACCTATTGGATAATTAAGGATTTCATCACATGCCCCTATTAGACTGTATTGAGCGACAAACTGCTGACACGGTATCAGCAAGTATTATTTGGCTGCACGGCCTCGGGGCAAATGGAAACGACTTTGTACCTATCGTCGAGGAATTAGCGCTACCGGAAGGCTTAGGTATACGCTTTATATTTCCAAATGCCTCGGAAATCCCCATCACGGTTAATGCTGGCTATATCATGCCCGCCTGGTATGACATTCTTGAACTGACTGAAGAGCGCGTGATAAACCACGAACAATTGCAAAGTTCGGTGAAGAATATCCAAACGCTGATCGATAGGGAAATCGAGCGAGGCATCAAGAGCGAACGAATCATTGTAATGGGCTTTTCGCAGGGTGGAGCCGTGGCCTACCATGCAGCCTTAACTTACCCCAGCCCCCTTGCAGCACTGGCAGGCTTGTCGACCTATTTTCCACAAGAAGATAGCTTTGATACCGCGCCCGCGAATAGCCAGCTGCCAGTATTAATCTGCCACGGCACTCATGACCCAATGGTCGTGGAAAGGCAAGGTAAAAAAGCGGCGGCGATTCTTGAAGCGCGAGGCCACACAGTGCAATATCTAAACTACCCGATGGAACACGAAGTTTGTCTA
>NZ_LWGJ01000426.1:0-500 GCF_001635845.1 Oleiphilus sp. HI0132
AGAGATTGGCGCGGATATTATTCTCGGAAATACTTTTCATCTAATGCTAAGACCGGGCACCGACATTGTTGAGAAACATGGTACTTTGCATGACTTTATCCAATGGGATAAACCAATTCTGACTGATTCTGGAGGTTTTCAGGTTTTTAGCCTCGGAGATATGCGTAAGATCAGCGAGAAGGGTGTAACATTCAAGTCCCCTATCAATGGTTCTAAAGTAGAGCTGACGCCTGAAATCTCAATGGAAGTTCAGCGTAAGCTTGGTTCAGATATCGTTATGATTTTTGACGAATGTACGCCTTACCCTGCAACGGAAGAAGAAGCACGTAGTTCAATGGAGCTATCGATGCGCTGGGCTGAACGTAGTAAACAGGCTCACGGTGATAACCCTTCAGCTTTATTTGGCATTGTGCAGGGCGGAATGTATGAGCACTTGCGTGATGAAAGCCTGGAAGGCTTAGCCAATATTGGCTTCGATGGTTATGCCATTGGTGGCTTAT
>NZ_LWGJ01000427.1:0-887 GCF_001635845.1 Oleiphilus sp. HI0132
TATGAAATGCTAGGCTTCGACCAAGTCGCCAAGCTCATGGATAAGAACATCATAGAAGTCGCACCACTCGCCTTTATGCGCGGCCGAACACTTAATAATGCTTTTATTATTTTGGACGAAAGCCAGAACACCACGCCCGAACAAATGAAGATGTTCCTGACCCGAATTGGTTTTGGCTCAACAGCCGTTATTACGGGTGACCTAACCCAAACCGACCTACCTAAACACGCGATGTCGGGCTTAGCTCAGGCTCAGCGCGTTTTGAATGGAGTAAAAGGCATCAGCAGCATCCACTTCCGCCCATCTGATGTTGTCAGACACCCTATTGTTCAACGAATTGTAGAGGCTTATAACAAGCACGATACGCAGGGAAAGGCTTAAACCACAGAGGACACCGAGCGCTTCGCTGCACAGAGGAAGGGATTAAGACACCCTAAAAACCTTTTTATCTTTTCTCGGTGTAGGCCGCAGGCCTCTCTGTGACCTCTGTGGTGAACCGTGTTTTATGTTTTGATCTTGAAGTGATAAACCGATGAACCACAGAGGACACCAAGAGTAGAGAAACTCTAATCTTTCATTTGCCCGGGCAACCACAAAGCTATTTCAGGGAAGATCAGCAGTAGTAGTACCATAACCAAACTTATTACTACAAATGGTAAGGCACCCTTAAATACAGTTGTTAAGGGTATATCCGGAGCAACGCGCTGCATTACAAATACATTGATACCGATTGGCGGCGTAATCAGCGATAGCTCAATCATCATAACGATAAAAATACCAAACCAGACCGGGTCATATCCTAAAGAGGTCACCAAAGGGAAGACAAAAGGCAAGGTGAGGATAATCATCCCAAAGGTGTCTAATACAGCCCCGAGCACCAGATACAA
>NZ_LWGJ01000428.1:0-956 GCF_001635845.1 Oleiphilus sp. HI0132
TATGTCGAAACTTGACTTATGGCACCTTGAAAACCCGCCAGAAAAAATATTGCCAAATTACGGCCGGGGAGAGCAGAAGCTACCCGTCTACAAGATGCCTCACCTGGAAGGTTGGGCTGTTGCAGGCAACTATGCATTTGTTCCTGCCGTTGGGCAGCACCAAGTATTGGTGGTGGATATGAACACTTGGCAGCAAGTAGACAAAATCGATGTGCATGGTCAGCCAGTGTTTGTCATGGCTAGACCGGATGGTCGCCAAATTTGGGTGAACTTTGCCTATCCAAATAATGACACGCTCCAAGTAATAGATGCTGAAAGCCGCTCATTATTTAAAACACTAAAACCTGGAAAGGGTGTGCTTCATATGGAGTTTACTTCACGTGGTGAGCATGTGTGGGCTTCTGTCAGAGATTTAAACTTGGTGAATATCTATGACACCGAAACCTTGGATTTAATAAATCAGTTTGAGGCGACAAGTCCTAGTGGGATTTTCTTTACCTCTCGGGCGCATCGTTTGGGCTTATAAAGCTCCGGTCGCTCCAAAAACAAGAACAGTGAGAAAGAAAGGTGATGTGATGAATATACAAGCTCCTAGCAATACAGGTATTGAACCCGAAAGAGTCGTTCTGGATGACTTGAGCAGTAGTTTATTAGATTCCTATCAACGTAACTTTCCTATCACTTCACGGCCCTTTGCCGACATGGCAGAGCAGTTGAATTGCTCCGAACCAGATGTATTGACCAAACTCTTGGCACTTAAAGATAGCGGTATGCTGACGCGCATAGGGCCGGTATTTGACCATAAGCGAGCCGGGGCTAGTCTCTTGGCGGCTGTGAGCGTTCCATCTGAGCTGACAGAAAAAGTAGCTGCCCAGATTAACGAATATGAAGAGGTGAATCATAACTACGGACGAGAGCATAGTTATAATCTGTGGTTCGTTGTTACGACACCGACT
>NZ_LWGJ01000429.1:0-425 GCF_001635845.1 Oleiphilus sp. HI0132
TATGGGGCCTTTTGCTTTTGGGTCGCTCAAAATATTCAGGCTCAATATAAGTTCATTCCATCTATTGCTTTGGTATTTTTTATTGGTGGGCTTGGCCGTTTAATTTCAATATTGTCCGTAGGACCTCCAGCTAGTGTTCTAATTCCGGCGATGATTTTAGAGTTTGTTATCCCAATAGCTATCTATGGTATTTACTGGAAAAAATATATTAAAACATAACCAAGCAATCTTGTGGAACTCCGTGAGCTTTAATAAGGAAATTCATGCCAAAATTCGAAATGGAAATATCGTTGCCAGTTTGCCCCGAAAATTTATCGGCAGACCTATTGGTCATGTCGGGGGTTAATTACGAGTTATCTCCCATATTAAAAATGTCGGCCCCTCAACAATGGCCGGCAAAACCAATATCTGAGTGGCCAGTAAAT
>NZ_LWGJ01000430.1:0-1311 GCF_001635845.1 Oleiphilus sp. HI0132
TTAATGGTTGCTAAGCGGCGAAGCGGGTCCGCTTCATTGGTTGCTAAGCTAGCGATCATAAAACTAATGGCCGTACCTGTGCCTGTGTCATCCGCAGGGCGAATATTAACCGGAATACCTGCTGTTAAAGGTTGCTCAGGTAATTGTCCTTTTTCTAATAGGAACTGCCTCAACGAGGTGCCACATAAATAAAGCACAATATCGTTTAACGAGGCATCCGCCTCTGCTGCCAGTTTCTTAATTCTGTCTAAAGAATATTGCTGTGTAGCAAAGCGGCGAGCGGCTTGCACCCGGGTGTTAATGGTTGAATTAGGACCAGTAAACGGAGCAGAAAGTTTAACTCTATCCTGAACGGATGAACTGACCAGTTTTGCCAACGCACCCACTAACTGCGGGGTGTTCGAGGCTTGTTCTTTGATTGCGTCGATAGCTTGATCAAGCGCGCCTTGCCAAGTCGCAATGTGTTCGCCGCTTTTAATTTTCTTTGGCGTACCAATAGACCAAGGCGGTCTTGTATCGATATCGTCTGGAGACTCGCTTAGTGTGCGTTGCAATAAACGTACACCGCTTATGCCATCAATTAAGGAGTGGTGCATTTTGGTGTAGATGGCAAAGCGATTATTTTCCAGACCTTCGATGACATGGCACTCCCATAGAGGGCGTTTAAAGTCCATACGGTTGGAGTGTAATCTCGATACAAGTATACCCAACTCTCGTTCACCGCCTGGTTTGGGTAGAGCCGAATGACGTACGTGATAATCTAGGTCTATGTTCTTATCGATAACCCAAGACGGTGCGAGTAAGCGGCCCAGTAAGCTAGGCTTCGCGAGCTTTTTGTTCCAGGGGGAAACAATATCTCCAGCCGATTTCATGCGATGAACATCGTCGCGTAAAAAATTAGCAGGAGCATCTTTGGGGAGAGATAAAATTTGCAGATTGCCAACATGCATTGGCGTCTCTTCGGTATCCAATGCCAACCAAGAGGCATCAAGTATGTTTATCTTGTTATTCTGAGTCATTTTGCCAGGCCTTTTGGGAGTAATGAATACAAAGCGGAATCTTAACACACTTACTATATTAGACCATTAAACTTTATTGCCTAGGTCTATGAAGATATCGGAACTATTTATGTTCGCAGACAAGAAATTTACTTTTGGTATAGCAAATTTTGAAATGGAGTTGTCGTGAACCTTTTATTCGGCAGGGAGGGGGAATGGGGGCATATCGCGAATGGAGTTTTAAGAACCTGAAGATAGAGCAGGCTAAATGAAGTTAGAACAACTTTAGCCTGCTAGAGAAGCATAATACTAC
>NZ_LWGJ01000431.1:0-928 GCF_001635845.1 Oleiphilus sp. HI0132
GTATAGCGCTAGCCCGTACAGAGCTTCAGATCATGACCCTGTGATTGTTGAGCTAGCTTTGAAATCACCGTTAAAGGGTGATTTTGATGAGGATGGTGTTTTGGGCTTTGCCGACTTTTTAATCTTGATTGATCATTGGGGGTGTAGAGATCAAAGCTGCGCTCAATATGACTTAAATAAAGATGGAAAAGTCAACTTCCGAGACATTCGTAAGTGGCTTAAGTGGTACAGGAAGTCACGATAGTTTTCCTATTACCATTCAATTAAAAAAGGCAGCTCGAAAGCTGCCTTTTTTGAACTGTACACACTCTTAGCACAGCACATACTCGCGTTTACCAATACTCAGCTTTGGCCAAAGCCTTAACACTTCTGGAACGGCCATCTATTGCTTCGATCGAACAAGCTGTCAGTGACTGTGCCAGCCACCCTTCTGGCTGACTCAATTCAAACGGAGCCTTGACCACGTTCTCACTAATCGGCTCAAAGCCTACTTTAGAATAATAATTCGGGTCACCATAAGTAAAAACCAGTTCTACACCAAGAGATTGTAGAGACTCAATACCATAGTTAATTAAGGATTGACCTACCCCCTGCCCTTGACAGGTCGTAGCAACGGCAACTGGAGAAAGAATAAAAGCAAGCTTGTCATTTGGGAGAAAAAAGCGACTCAAGAAAATCGCGCCGACAAGTTTTTCATCTTTTGAGGCAACAAAACCAAGCAAGTCTTCTTCTCTAGTGCTGGCAATCAAATCGGCAACTAAATCGCCAATTAACAAACCCTCGTCCAGTCCCTCGGCCATAGAAAAGACATCACGGAACAGCACAATCACTTCTTGTGACTGAGCAGGCGTAAATTCAGATAAATTCATCAGACCCACCCTTCTAAAGATATAACGCGAGAATATCGAAGCTCTCCTATAGAGAGAGC
>NZ_LWGJ01000432.1:0-1193 GCF_001635845.1 Oleiphilus sp. HI0132
ATACTCCCTCTATTATTGATACTTCCACCCCTAATAACTCCGGCATTCAAATTGAATACGATGTTGTCGACAGCCAAGGCAACATCGTAAGCAAGTGTGTAAGTGCCGGCAGTGTCAGAATCGACGTTTCCACTGATCATAATGTTGGCGCTGATATCTCCATCACGGTTATCGATAGCGGTAGCGCCTTCTTCATTATAAGTCGAAAGCTGTTCAACATAAGTAGGGTCGTCACCAATAAGAGTGATCACTGGTGCAGTAGTATCTTCTTCGATGACGTATACAGTTCGGATAACTGTTGTCGCGTTGTTGCCTTGGCTGTCGACAACATCGTATTCAATTTGAATGCCGGAGTTATTAGGGGTGGAAGTATCAATAATAGAGGGAGTATCAAGGACGTTTGGTCTAGTGATAACATCGACACTAATGTCACCGTCCTCTGGGTCTATCGCAACGAAGCCAGGCTCTGCATAGGTATCGCCGACCAAGAGGGTGACATCAGTTGAACCAGGTGACGTTTCACTAAGTGTAATAACCGGCTTAAGGTCAACACCTGACTCGTTTGCTTGAAGCTGAATCGGGGAGCCAGCAACAAAATTGGTAAACTGGAAGCAACCATCCACATCGGTGCTTGTGGTTATATCCGATTGTGCTGTTTGGCTGAGAAGTAGGTCTGCTTCGATTGCTACACCATTCTTTTCGATACAGCCTGTGATACCGAAAGGTATGACACCTGTTTCAATCGCGTAAATTAGGCCTGTTGTTTGGTCAGCGTGCCAAATTAGTTCCCCGTCCCAGCTTAAGCCCTTGGGGTTTGAGCCTGTGTTTCAAAAAAACCGACCACGCTACCGTCAGTGGGGTCAACCCGAAATATCTTTTGTTCTTGTTGGTCTGCTACCCACAAGTCGCGACCATCCCAGGTAATACCGAAAGGACGAGCATTGGTGACAGAAGGGTTAGACTGATAAGAAGGTAGTGTTGAAGGGCCGGGTAATGATAGAAGTAGCGCGCCATCTTCAGGGCGAACCTTATTAATAGTGTTAGTTTGCCAGTCAACTATCCAGAAGCTATGTCCGTCATAAGTCATGTCGGTTGGTGATGGAAACTCGAGCTCTGATAGTGCATTTTCGGATTCGAGGTTATCTCCATCAACAGGGTCGATTTTTATAATGTTGTCTGTAATAGGGCTGGCA
>NZ_LWGJ01000433.1:0-753 GCF_001635845.1 Oleiphilus sp. HI0132
TGCACGCTTTCAATCTGTAATGTTTGATGAAGACACACTTGTTGTTTCCTACGACAAAGGTCGTGGAGACCCAAGAGGAAGCCGCAAACGTAATGTTGATTATAAAGAACAAGGCCTTGGCGACTGCGTTGACTGCGGCATGTGTGTACAGGTTTGTCCAACGGGCATCGATATTCGTGATGGGCTTCAGTATGAGTGTATTGGCTGCGCCTTATGCGTCGACGCCTGTGACTCAATCATGGACAAAATGAAGTATGACCGAGGTCTAATCAGCTACACCACTGAGAATGCCCTCATCGGTAAGAAGAGCCATATACTAAGACCCAAAGCCATTGCCTACGCTGTATTATTACTCGGCATGATGGGTGCGTTTGCCTATTCCGTTGCAACACGTGTTCCACTAGAGTTAGACGTAATAAAAGATCGGGGCGCTTTATACCAGCTAACGGGTTTAGGTAAAATCGAAAACACTTATATTCTCAAAGTTATGAATATGAGCGATGAACCCCATGATTTTGACATTACCGTCAAAGGCATTGAAGGGATAAAGATTACCACACCCACTACGGTATCCGTGAAAGCCGGAGAAGTATACACTCAACCAACTAGCATAGAAGTCGACCCCATACATATGGAAGTCACCCACTATGATATTGAGATTACCGTCAAGGCTACAGATAACCCAGACTTGGTCGCATCAAGCGAAAGCCGCTTTTTAGGCAGCGCTGAATAAAGCGACACAATAGAAATTAA
>NZ_LWGJ01000434.1:0-6312 GCF_001635845.1 Oleiphilus sp. HI0132
CTAATGTAAGTTGTGAGCTTTGTTGATTGAAATGGCGGAAAATAATAATGAAGGTTATTGATACCACAAGTAAGAAAAAATTCATTTCCCAGATTAAAGACTCTGTTAAGGATAAGTTAGGTGTCAAACAGGGAGCGTTGGTTACCCAGTTTGTCGACCAGCTTTTCGCAAGCACGTTTATAGAGGAATTCGAAGACCGTAGAGTCTCGGATATGCTCGGCCTTGTTATGTCGGCATGGAAGTTTTCTTCAACGCACAAAGGTACAAAGGCGAAAATTGAGGTTTTTAACCCGAACCTTGAAGACCATAATTGGCAGTCACCCCATACTGTACTCGTGGTGCTTCAAGAAAACATGCCGTTTATTGTCGATTCGATCAGGCTAATCCTTTCTAATCGCATGGTCAAAATTCATAGTATTCAGTATGCAAATATCCGTTGCGAACGAGCAAAAAATGGTGATATTGAATCCCTTAAAAGTGGTGCCGCCGCAAAAGAATCAACCTGCAATGATGAAGCGCTTATATTTATCGAGATAGATCGGCATAGCGATTCAGCGTCTCAGAAGTCTTTGCTAAAGGCTATCAATGAAGTGATGTCAGACGTTTCAACGATGGTTGGCGACTATGAAAATATGCTTACCAAGAAACAGAGCTTGATAGAAAACCTAACCGAAAAGAATTATAAAACTATTGCGCCTGAAGACATTGAAGAGGGGCGCGAGTTTTTACGCTGGATGGGGGATGAACGCTTCATCTTCTTGGGTTGTGTAGATTATGACCTAAAGAAAGAGGGAAGAAGTGAAAGTTTCGACCTCGTTAAAGGAAGCGGCCTGGGGCTGGTTCATCGCTTTGTAGATTTTATCGAAAAGTCAGAACTGAACAAGTTGCCAAAAGCCTCTAAGCAACAAATTTTCGGTAGCAATTTGTTCTTTTTCTCAAAGGCTTCTCAGCGGTCCTCCGTTCATCGACCTGTTTATCCAGAGTGTGTTGGTGTAAAGCGTTTTGATAAAGATGGCAATTTAGCCGGTATCTGTTGTTTTATTGGCCTATACACCGCAAAAATGTATTCTGAATCGCCTGCAAACATTCCTTTGTTGCGGAATAAAATCAGCTACGTTTCTGAAAACTCGGGTTTAAATATACGGGACTATCGGGGCAAGGAGCTTCTGCAGTCTCTGATAGTTTTTCCACGGGAGGATCTGTTCCAGATTGATAAGGATGAGTTGCTCGACGTTATTATGGGAACCCTTTATATACAGGAGCGAAAGCAGACAAGGCTATTTATAAGAGAGGATATTTTTAGCCAGTTTGTCTCATGTTTGGCTTATGTCCCAAGAGAAATCTATAGCACGGATATTCGCCTTAAAATTCAGCGAATTTTACAAGATAGTTTAGGTGCTGCTGATACTGACTTTAATACATTTATATCTGAGTCAGTGCTTGCGCGAACCCATATTAACTTGCGTGTTGAACATTTTGACCGAAGTGCGTTTAACGTTGCTGACATTGAAGAGAAAATTGTTGCTGTAGCTCAGTCTTGGGAAGACGATCTAGAGCAATCTTTGTTTGATGCTTACGGCGAAGAGAAAGCAAATACTTATATCAACCGTTATAGATCCGCTTTTTCATCAAGTTATCGAGAAGAGTTTTCGCCTCGAAGAGCTGCGGTCGATATCGAGAATATAGAAAAGGTAAAAACTGAAAATACGATTGGTATGAGTTTTTATCGAACGATAGAAGAAAATGAAAAAGTCGTTCACTTTAAGCTTTTTCATGCTGATCAACCGATCCCATTGTCTGATGTCATGCCTATCTTCGAAAATATGGGGCTGAGAGTTATCGGTGAGAACCCTTACGAAAGTATTGATCGTGAAGGAGCTACGGTGTGGTTACATGATTTTATGTTGACGACAAGCGATCAGAAGCCAATTGATATTTCGAAGATTCGTGATAATTTCGAAGAGCTATTTATCAAAGTGTGGCAGGGAGACGCAGAGAATGACCGATTTAATAGGTTAATAATCAGTGCCTATATGAATTGGCGTCAAATCGCGATGCTACGATCTTACTCCCGTTATATGCAACAGATTCGCGTTAGCAACTCTCAAGAGTTTATTTCTAATACGGTGGTGTCAAACGTAGAAATCACGGCCTTGCTTAGCGACTATTTTGAACACCGTTTTAAACCCGGTGCAAACGCTTTATCTGCAAAGAATCTAAAGCTGCTAGATAAGATAGAAGAAAACTTTTACAAGGCGCTAAACAATGTACATAACCTGACCGAAGACAAGATTCTGCGTTTATATCTTGATTTGATCAAAGCAACGATGCGTACAAACTTCTATCAGCACGATAGCGGTGGTGCGGATAAAAGTTATATTTCGTATAAGTTGCAGCCGCGTTTAATTCCAAACGTTCCTTTGCCCGTTCCAATGTATGAGATATTTGTTTATTCGCCCAGGGTTGAAGGGGTTCATTTGCGTGGGGGGAAGGTTGCTCGTGGTGGCTTGCGTTGGTCTGATCGTTATGAAGATTATCGCACTGAAGTTTTAGGCTTGGTTAAGGCTCAGCAAGTTAAGAATGCTGTTATCGTTCCGGTTGGTGCGAAGGGCGGCTTCGTTGCTAAGAATTTTCCAAGCGACCGGAAAGGCTTCATCGCTGAAGGGATTGCGTGTTACCAAACCTTTATTACCGGAATGCTTAATGTAACCGATAACCTGGTTAATGGTGAAGTGGTTAAGCCGACCGAAGTCGTATGTCATGATGATGACGATTATTACCTCGTAGTTGCCGCGGATAAAGGCACAGCAACCTTCTCTGATATTGCGAATGAGATATCTTTGGAGAAGGGGCATTGGCTTGGTGATGCCTTTGCTTCGGGTGGTAGTCACGGCTACGACCACAAGAAAATGGGGATCACTGCAAAAGGCGCTTGGGTATCAGTTCAGCGCCATTTCAGAGAGCTAGGTCTTAATACGCAAACAACGCCATTCACTGCAATTGGTATCGGTGATATGGCAGGCGATGTTTTCGGAAATGGCATGCTGCTATCCAAGCATACCAAGCTAGTAGCGGCATTTAACCATATGCACATTTTCTTTGATCCTGATCCGGACCCTTCAACAAGCTTTTCAGAGAGAAAGCGCTTGTTTGAACTGCAGGGCTCTACCTGGGATGACTATAACAAAGAACTGATTTCTGAAGGTGGCGGTATTTATTCACGTTCCTCTAAGTCTATTGAACTTTCGAAGCAAATGCAGGACTTTATCGGTACAAAGGAAACGCGCCTGGCTCCAAATGATTTGATAAATCGAATACTAAAGGCAGAGGTTGACCTGCTTTGGTTTGGCGGCATTGGCACCTATATTATGTCGAGCAAGGAAACTCACGCGGATGTGGGTGATAAGGCTAATGATGTATTACGTATCACCGGTAAAGAGCTAAAAGCCAAAGTAGTCGGTGAGGGCGGAAATTTGGGTATGACCCAGCTTTCTCGTATTGAGTATGCTCAGAGTGGCGGGCAATTAAATACAGACTTTATCGATAACGCGGCTGGCGTAGACTGCTCAGATCATGAAGTGAATATAAAGATCCTCTTGAATGATATATTGCTGAATGGAGACTTAACTGAGAAGCAAAGAAATAAACTGTTAGCAGACATGACGGATAGCGTGTCTGATCTCGTTTTAAAAAATAACTACCGTCAAACACAAGCAATTAGTATAGCGCTTAAAGATGCGATGCCAAGAATGGAAGAGTATCGACGTCTGATCAATGCAATGGAAGCATCAGGAAAGCTGAATCGTGAACTTGAGTTCCTGCCTTGTGATGACGATATCACTGAGCGAAAGTCTCTAGATATGGGGCTAACAAGACCCGAGTTATCAGTACTTATCTCCTATGTAAAAGGTGACCTTAAAGAAGAGCTTATTAACTCGAACCTTCCTGATGATGACCACTTGAGTGATGAAATTGAGGTCGCCTTCCCACAACAGATAGTCAAGAAATACGGTGCTCAACTTCATGATCATCGCTTAAGAAGAGAGATCATATCAACGCAGGTTGCTAACGATATGGTCAATCATATGGGGATTACATTCGTTGAGCGGTTAAAGCAATCAACAGGTGCAAGCTCCTCTTCAGTTGCTTTGGCTTATATTATCGCGCGTGATGTATTTGACCTTGAAAATATTTGGGGGCAAGTAGAGGATCTTGATTACCTTATTTCCAGTGACCTCCAGTACAGTATGATGGCTGAGTTAATGAGTTTAATGCGCAGAGCATGTCGCTGGCTGATCAGAAATCGTCGCAGTGAATTAAACGTTACTGAGAATATGGACCGTTTCAAAACTGGTATAGCCAAGATTGCTAAATCGTTACCAAGTTACCTGACTGGCGCATCTGCCCAGTTATGGCAAGATAAGTTTGATAGCCTGGTCGAGCAAGGTGTGCCGGAAAAGCTCGCAGGTATTGTCGCTGGGGCCAGTCATTTGTATTCTGCGCTTGGGATTATAGAGGCGCAGGAAGAGGGTGATGGCTCTCTGGATCAGGTTGCCAAAATTTACTACTTACTGGGCAATCGCTTAGAGCTAACTTGGTTCTCCTACCAAATTAACGCACTTACGCCTTTAACTCACTGGCAAGCACTAGCGCGTGAAGCTTTCAGAGAAGATCTAGACTGGCAGCAGCGTGCTTTAACTGTCGGTTTGTTGAAGTTGAATGATGCCCCGAAAGACATAAATAAACGTGTCGATTTATGGATGGAGCAGCATGATGAGCTTGTGGCGCGATGGCGTCAGATGCTCACTGAATTCAAAGCTACCGAAGATGCAGAGTTTTCAATGTATTCAGTTGCGTTGCGAGAGTTGCTGGACCTTGCCCAGAGTACGGTTCACTCGGCCTCCCAGGCTTCATAATATTATTACCCTATTGTTCAAGTTTTATTTGCTCAATAGGGTAATTTAAGCGAGAATGGCGGCTTTTTTAGATCATCTTTCGGGAGAAATTTAATGCCGTCACGTCGTGAACTAGCAAATGCCATTCGTGCGTTAAGTATGGATGCAGTTCAAAAAGCAAAGTCTGGCCATCCTGGCGCGCCAATGGGAATGGCTGATATTGCTGAAGTGTTATGGAACGGCCACTTACAGCATACCCCTCAGAACCCGTCTTGGCCAAATCGCGATCGATTTATATTGTCCAACGGCCACGGTTCAATGCTTATCTATTCTTTGCTGCACTTAAGCGGTTATGATCTGGGTATTGAAGATCTTAAAAACTTCCGACAGCTACATTCTAAAACGCCAGGTCACCCTGAATACGGATACACACCCGGAGTTGAAACTACCACTGGCCCTCTTGGTCAAGGTATTTCTAATGCGGTGGGTATGGCGATAGCCGAAAAGTCACTTGCTGCGCAATTTAACCGTGAAGGTCATAATATCGTTGATCATTACACCTATACATTTGCTGGTGATGGCTGTTTGATGGAAGGTATTTCCCACGAAGTGTGTTCTTTAGCAGGTACGCTTGGCTTGGGTAAATTGGTACTTTTTTATGATGATAACGGCATTTCAATAGACGGTGAAGTCGAAGGTTGGTTCTCTGACGATACACCTAAGCGCTTCGAGTCTTATAACTGGCAAGTTATTCCTAATGTAGATGGTCATGATGCTGATGCCATCGAGGCGGCCATTAAAGAAGCTAAAAGTAATACTACTCAGCCAACTATTATTTGCTGTAAAACAGTAATAGGTTTTGGTTCGCCAAATAAAGAAGGTAAAGAAGATTGTCACGGTGCTCCGTTGGGTGATGATGAAATTGCTGCAACTCGTGAGCGCTTAGGCTGGGCTCATGGTGCTTTTGAAATTCCCGAAGATATATATAATGGCTGGAATGCTCGTGAAGCGGGTTCCAAGGCTGAGAAAGATTGGTCTGCTCGTTTTGATGCATACGCAGAGGTATATCCAGAACTTGCTAGCGAATTCAATCGTCGTTTAGCTGGTGAGCTTCCAGAAGATTTTGCTAAACAAGCAGATCAATACATTAATCAGTTGCAAGAAGATGGTGCAACGATTGCCAGCCGAAAGGCATCGCAGAATTCCTTGAACCAGTTTGGTCCAATGCTTCCTGAATTAATGGGGGGCTCTGCTGATCTTGCTGCGTCTAACCTGACTTTATGGAGTGGCTGTAAGGGCTTGGAAGCTAATGATGCGGCCGGTAACTATATTTATTACGGCGTTCGTGAATTCGGTATGGCTGCGATTATGAATGGCATCGCCTTACACGGCGGATTTGTTCCTTACGGTGCTACTT
>NZ_LWGJ01000435.1:0-1227 GCF_001635845.1 Oleiphilus sp. HI0132
GTGTGATTATATTCAGGGCTACCTTGTCTCAAGGCCATTGAATGTTAGTGACATGGAGGCGTTGTTGAGAAAGCAATGAATAACATTGCTTCTCTTAAAGGTAAGTCAATCTATAATCTTGGGGCTTAGAAACCACCAATGTCTCCATCATCCTGAATACTAAGACGATCAGTTGTTGCTGATAGTTGGTTAGGCGATGAGGCGTCTGCTCCCAGTTTTATCATCAAACGTAAATCGTTCGCTGAATCTGCATAGGCGAGCGCATCTTCATAAGTAACATCTCCAGCTGAATACAGGTCGTACAGGGCCTGATCAAAGGTCTGCATACCAATATCTCGCGATTTGGTCATTATTTCCTTCAACTTATGAATTTCTTTTTTGCGGATGAGGTCTGCACATAAAGGCGTGTTGAGTAGCACTTCGATACAGGCTCGGCGGCCTTTACCATCGGGCGTTGGAATCAATTGCTGGGCAACAATTGCCTTTAGGTTTAGGGATAAATCCATCCATATCTGGTTTTGCTGTTCAGGCGGGAAAAAGTTAATGATCCGGTCGAGTGCTTGGTTAGCGTTATTAGCGTGTAGTGTTGCCAAGCATAGGTGTCCAGTCTCGGCAAAGGTGACCGCGTAATCCATCGTCTCCTTACTACGAATCTCACCAATCATGATAACGTCTGGTGCCTGCCTCAAGGTGTTCTTAAGGGCAATTTCAAAGGTTTCTGTGTCAATACCGACTTCACGCTGGGTGACAATACAGTTCTGGTGTTGATGGATATATTCAATAGGGTCTTCGATAGAAATAATATGACCTTTACTATTTCTATTTCGGTGCCCGATCATTGCTGCGAGAGAAGTTGACTTACCCGTGCCCGTTGCACCGACAAAAATAATCAGGCCACGTTTTGTCATTGCTAACTGATTGATGGTTGTAGGTAGACCCAAATCTTCAATGCGTGGAATATTAGTTTCGATTCGACGCAGCACCATACCGCACAAATTTCTTTGCATGAAGGCACTTACACGAAAGCGGCCAATGCCACGGGCACTGATAGCAAAGTTACATTCGCTTTTCTCAGTGAACTCGTCACGTTGTTTCTCTGACATGACATCAAATACAATCTCACGACATTGTTCGGGCGTGAGTGCGTGCTTGGTAACAGGGACGAGCTTGCCGTGGATTTTGATGCTCGGTGCGACACCAACAGTAATAAATAAGTCAGAGCCACCT
>NZ_LWGJ01000436.1:0-918 GCF_001635845.1 Oleiphilus sp. HI0132
CGCAGGCGTCGTAGCCGATTCCGACAATAAAGAACTCGCGCAAGATTTTTTAGAATGGATGCTATCTAAACAAGCACAATCCCAATACTCACGACTCAGCATGGAATACCCGGCTCACCGAAGAGTCTACCCGGACCGAGCTGTCGCCAAGCATGGAAAATTTAAAGAGAACAAAACCCATGTTGAAGAGTTTTCGCCTTATCAAAGCACTGCGAATGCTATCGCGAGGAAAGCTAGGTATAAGTAAGCAATGTCTGGCTAGGGGTATGAAGTTTTCAATCGTAGCCTGTTTTTAACAGACATGGTCGGCTTGGTCGTTAAAGTGCCACAGGCACACCTAATAGGCCATTATCAATATGGCCTCATTGTCCTGATTTAAGGCTGTCGCAGATTTTTGACTTTGAGCACGCAGCTTTATTAAATTACCGATAACGGGTTAGCCAATATCTCCTTGAGCCTATTCGGCGTATCCATTCTTACACCAAGTATACTTATGACACCTACCCCACCACTTTTAAGCTCCTTCAGGTAAATCACCTCATTCTCATAACGAGTAAAATGAATACTTTCAGTTGTGATGTCTGAGATCATATCAAGAGGAAAAACTCGGGGTCTTAAACCATTGTGTTTACCGGTGTTTGAAATTTCATCTATAGCGTCAAAAAGCCCATCAATATACTTGTCAGCTTGGTTTTCTCCAAATCGTTGAAAACCATAATCCCAAATACTATCTAGCTGAGCCATGGCTAAAGGGGAGTATTTAGCTTCAATCGTCATTTTTTAGGCCATTTCTTTTCAAAGCTCTATTTTTAAATTCATCTCGTTTTATTGGTTTAAATTCGCTTTCTTCAAATCTCAAGCCTTCATTTAAAGAAGACCTAACACGTTCCCACTTAGCCGAATCTTTCCGCTCCATAT
>NZ_LWGJ01000437.1:0-1535 GCF_001635845.1 Oleiphilus sp. HI0132
CAAGATTTACCGCAGGAAATAAAGGTAAAAGAACCGGCTCAATTCAAGTACATAGGGAAATTCGACGCTCGACTTGATGCAGCTGCAAAGGTAAAAGGGGAAAGCGCTTATGGAATCGATGTTGAATTGCAGGATCTTAAATACTGCGTTGTAGAGCGGGCTCCGAAATATGGGGGCAAACTTAAGTCTGCGAATATCGAAGTCGCTCTTCAGCAGAAAGGTGTTGTCTCGGTTCTTGAGGTTTCCCGTGGTATAGCTGTCGTCGCAAACTCCTATTGGCAAGCAAGGAAAGCATCAAAAGTACTAGAGGCGCAGTGGGCATTTAGTGAAGAGAGTGTTGAAACTAGTGATGCAATCAGCAACCTATATCTGGATAAGCTTGCAAATGATTCCGGCAAATCTATTCGTCAAGACGGCGATACAGCGGAGCTTCTCGAGGCTGATGGCCATATAGAAGAGTTTGAGTTTACAGCGCCTTTTCTTGCTCACGCCACCATGGAGCCAATGAATGCCGTTGCAAGGGTTAGCAAGGGGAAGGCGGAAGTATGGGCTGGAACTCAAGCCCCTGACGTAGCACAAGTTGCAGTCGCAAAAGCGACCAATATCGATCTGGACAATGTAACTATTCATAACCAGTTTCTAGGGGGTGGCTTCGGTAGACGCTTAAGTCAAGATTATATTGCCGAGGCTGCTGAGGTTGCGGAAAAAACCGGACTGACAATTAAACTGGTTTGGTCCAGAGAAGAAGATATCAAGCACGATTTATTTCGACCAGCAAGTTTGCACAAGGTTCGGGCTGCGCTCGACACTAAAGGCCTACCTGTCGCCTGGGAGCATCAAATTGTCGTGCCCAAGATTATGGATTGGTATGTATGGGACGCTTCACCAGCTATGTTTCCTTGGGCGCCTGAGTTTATGTACCCAATGCTGGGGCATGCCGGGCTAATGACCGAGGGAACGCCAATCACTCCAGCTGATACTTCGCCTTATGAAGGTGCTGCCGACTTTCCTTATACGATACCAAATATCAGTGTTAAGCATATCAAGGCCGATGCTGGCGTACCGATAAGCTACTGGCGTTCAGTTGGCCACTCATTTAACGCTTTCGTTGTGGAGAGTGCAATTGATCAGTTAGCTCAGTCAGCTGGACTAGATGCATATCAGTTCCGCAAACAGTATTTAGGTAATTCACCGCGACTACTTAAAGTGTTGAACCTGGTTGCAGAAAAAGGTGGGTGGGGGCGTACGCTGCCTAAAGATGTCCACCAAGGTATCGCTGTGCATAAGTCTTTCGGCTCTTATGTTGCGCAACTAGTTGAACTTAAAGTTGAATATGGACAAGTTAAGCTTCTGACGGTGCATTGTGCCGTAGATTGCGGCATGGTTGTAAACCCTGATATCGTTACAATGCAGATGGAAAGCGGAATTATATTTGGTGCGACTGCCGCACTCTATGGAGAGATTACTTTTGCTGAAGGTGAGGTTATGCAAAGTAATTTTCATGACTATCCTTTGATGAGGATGAATGAATCTCC
>NZ_LWGJ01000438.1:0-609 GCF_001635845.1 Oleiphilus sp. HI0132
ACGGGTGAACCAATGGATAAGGCAGGTGCATATGGCATACAGGGTAAAGCGGCATTGTTTGTTGAGGGGATCGTCGGAAGCTACAGCAATGTAGTAGGCTTGCCTCTGGCTGAAACCGGAAAGATCTTACAGGCCTTCGACGTGCCTATTTGGCAGGAATAAGGCAAAGGCTTTCTATGCTAGGCATAGAAAAGTACTGGGCTTAAGTAGTTTGCAATTGATGCCAGCAATATACCTAATCCCGCGCCACACAATACATCTGTCGGATAGTGAAGGCCGAGTACCATTCTCGAGAGGGCAATTAGAATAGAGAAGGGTACCAATAATACAGCGAACTCTGGCAGGTGCCATAGCACAACAGTCGAGAAGCAGGCCGCGTGCATTGTGTGTCCAGAAGGAAAGCTGTATTGATCTAAAGGTGCGCAGCCTTTATAGACATCTTTTGAGCGGATAAATGGTCGTTCTCTTACTAGTTTCTTTTTAAGTTGCTTATAGATCAGTAGGCAAGCACCGCCCGCCGTTATCATCAACCCTGATAAAAGTAGACCTTCTTCACCATATAAGATTGGCAGGACAAGCGCGAGACTATACCAGAAAACACCATCCCCT
>NZ_LWGJ01000439.1:0-989 GCF_001635845.1 Oleiphilus sp. HI0132
TGGAAACTGACTAACAAAAGCAGGGTTAATGCTTTAATTGTGGCACTTGTACGCTTCATATACCTAACCGTTTATAAGCCAATTCAAATCTAGATATCTGATTTCAAAAAAGCAGGCTAACTTAGTTATTATGTCGGTAGTGATATTAGTGTAGTAGAGTTTGGCCGGTTTGGAGTGTCGCTTTTAGATTGTGTCGTTATTACAACTAACGTTTGTTATTAGTCACTTTGTTATCAGTTCGAGGTATGATGGCTGTTTACAAGTTTGAATCGGAATGATTATGCAAGCTGAAGCTCTTATTTTATTGATCAATTTCCTATTGGTGACGCTTACTTATTTGTTCGTTTATCCTCGGTTTGCGGGGCGAGATTTGAACAAACTATTTACGAACGACTTGGCTGCTATGGTGATATCTCTCTTGGTGGTTGGCAGCTTATATCAAGGTCAAGACCTCAAGTTATCGTTGATCATTCTAGAGACTAACTGGTTCTGGTTTAGTTTACTGACATATATGCTAATCGAGACGCCTTTTGCACTCAGGTATATCAAAAAATATAAGGTTTTTGAGTAGGGCTGGTTAGCCCTCTGCAAGCATCGAAGGTTCGAGCTCTTCTTCCTGCTCTACTACTTTTCCTACCTTAGCTAATTTCAGAAGGTTTGGCATGATAAAAAGTGTACATAGCGCAGACACTAGCATGGTAATACTAATGAGAAGTCCGAGGTTGAAAATAGGCTGAAACTCTGACAACAAGAGGATTGAGAAGCCTAATGCAATGGTAAAAGCGCTGGTTAATATTGGGAAGGTGATATCTGTCAGGGCTGCTTGAGCTGCGGCATCCCTAGATTGAAGTGCTTTTAAGTTTCGTAAGTAGGCTTCGACGATATGTATGGAGTAATCGATGCCGATGCCGAAGGCAATGCCGCATAGCAGACTAGAGCCGATATCTAAAGGAATCTGCAATAAACCCATCAGTCCGAACATGACCAGT
>NZ_LWGJ01000440.1:0-932 GCF_001635845.1 Oleiphilus sp. HI0132
ATTGCCGAGTCGCTCGATGTCCAGGTTACCTGTTCGGTGATGTCCTGAACTGAGCCGTCACTGTATGTTCCTTGAGCACTGAAACTTTGGCTTAGCCCCTTTGGTAGGGAGCTGTTAATAGGAAGAATACTTATATTGCTTAGTACTGCATTGCTTACCGTAACCGTACTGGCAGCATTATGGCCATCTAGCTCAGCACTCAGGCTTGAGCTGCCGATATCCAGTCCGCTAACAAGTGATGAGCCCGCTTCAATTGAGATTATTTCAGGAGAGTCAGCGCTCCAATTGACTTGGCTAGTAACATCTTGGTGGCTTTGATCAGTAAAAATGGCGGTGACGTTTACCTCGCTTTGAGTTCCTTTCGCTAGTGTGATCAATGGCGGGGTCAAAACCAGACTGTCGATTTGAGCCGGGCTGATAACAATGTTTTTTAACCCAGTTGTAGAGCCTTTAATAGCGCTGACTTGCACCTCCCCACTTTGAATGGCGGTAATAAGCTCATTATCGATACTGGCAAGGCTGATATCGCTAGTTTGCCATGTTACTTCAGCGGTAATGTTTTGGGTGCTGCCATCGGAATAGGTGCCAGTCGCTGATAAAGCAGTAGTGAGTCCGGCAATTAGAGTGTCGGGTAAATCAATTGAAATAGAATGCAATGTAGCAGGAGAAACCTTTAGCTCCAGACTTGTGTTGATGTCGCCAATACTTGCTGTGACATTGGTATTGCCAGCGCTGACAGCGACTACCAAGCCATTTTCATCGACTGTGGCGATGTTGTTATTGCTCGATTGCCAAGAAGTCTCAGGACTAAGGTCGCTTGTGGTGTTGTTCGTATAAATTCCGGTTGCCGTGAGAGTGCGAGATGAAGCAATTGCCAGTGTCAACGCGGCGGGTGTTATGCTAAGTGAACTCAATGTGTATGCAGTAGACGT
>NZ_LWGJ01000441.1:0-1355 GCF_001635845.1 Oleiphilus sp. HI0132
AGAGTCTTGAACGCAGCTCCATTCAGCATCTGAACTATCCGTTTCAACGCCATCCTCATCGAACTTTAAAAAGCTGAAGCCTGCACGACCATCGCTATCATCGTTATGTGTTAGCTCCCGACCTAAGGAACAATCCTGTTGGTCGATGGCTTCCCCGGAACAGTCTAGGTTATTGCCGCTAGGGTAGCTTGCTCCCCAGGTAATACCGGTTCCATTTACGCGAATATTAGTCGCCGGTATTGGGCCGACCACGACATTAACCAGGTCCGGTTCTGAATCGAGTTGGCCATCGTTAACCACTAATGAAAATACCAATCTTCCATCAGTGTGAGCTTCAAATACCGGGTTAGCATCTGTCTCATCACTTAAGCTTACTTCAGGGCCGCTTATTTGAAGCCAGCTATAACTTAAGGGGTCGTCTTCAGGGTCGAGGCTTCGGCTGCCCTTTAGTGCCACAATAGAGAGACTGCCAACATATCGGTCGACACCGGCGTTGGCGATAGGAGGATTGTTTGCAGGCATCACTGAAATATTCGTGAATGAGATTTCCGAAGATAGTTCACCGTCATTGACAATAAGTGAAAACTGCAATTCTCCACCCTCCGTTGGCGCCACGAAGCTGGGTGAGACCAAGGTGTTATCATTCAGTTCAACGTCTGGCCCTGCAGTTTGTGACCACTCGTAAGTGAGCGTGTCATTTTCGGGGTCGTTGCTTTGGCTTCCATCCAGTGTTACAGAATCTCCGCCTTCAGTGCTTTGAGATAGGCCCGCATTGGCGAAAGGTGCCGAATTGGCATTGCTGACACTGATTACCACTTCGTCAGCCGCAGAATTTGCTTCGCCATCACTGACTACCAATGAGAAAGTCAGGATAAGGGTGCTAGTCGAATCAGTTTCAGGTGCCTGGAATTGTGGTTGTAGTTCTGACACCGAGCTTAGAATGACGCTTGGGCCACCTGTCTGACGCCAGGCGTAACTTAAACTCAGGTGCTCACTATGAGTACTTTCACTGGCATCTAGTGAAACCAATGTATTGCTTCTGACTGTTTGGTCAGCGCCTGCGTGAGCGACCAATGCAGTGCTGATAGCTTGAACAGAAATAATAATGCTATCGCTTACAGAGTTTAACTCGCCGTCATTGACGGTTAGGCTAAGCTCAATTTCGCCACCATTTTCCGGTGCTATGAATGAAGCTTGAGCTTGCTCTGAATCTAGAACTGTAACCACAGGGCCGGAAACCTGTTGCCAGGTATAGCTCAGGCTGCTTCCTTCCGGGTCGGTGCTATTTGCGCCGCTAACGACGACAATGTCATTCCCGTTTGCTTGTTGGTCAGGGCCCGCATCGGCCATAGGGG
>NZ_LWGJ01000442.1:0-946 GCF_001635845.1 Oleiphilus sp. HI0132
AAGGGTCGGAAGCAAAGCGTACAAGGGCTATTATTCAAAGACATTTTGAAAACATGGTAGATGATACGGTTGGTTTGATTAAGCCTTTTACTCAAGCCGCTATGGGGCCGAAAGGCTTTGCTGAACTCAAAGAAGATGCCGGATTGAAGGCAGTAGATTTGTCAAAAACTACGCTGCGTGACCCTTTGTTTAACCAGGAGAGGGCCAAGGTTGTACAGGATATCATGGCGCAACGAATGAAGGAGCTCCCTTCTGAAGAATTTCAGGATCTACTAAGGCCTTGTTTTCAGGAAGATGAGATAAAACTGATCATTATCGGTGGTATTCTTGGTGCCATGGCTGGCTTGGCTCAGCTTGCTTATATATTTGGTCAGAGTCTTTAAGTGACTATTTCCTCTGTTTCGGTAAAATAGCCGCCAAGTATTACCTAATCCAAGTTTTTTATAGTTTACGCAGTTAATGAATTATTCTTCGCTACAGTCTCTTTTTTACCAACTCAAGAACAATCGGGCTTTTGAGCTCTTTGTTATTTTTATCATTATTATTTCCGCCTTGGAAATTGGCGCAAAAACCTACGATTTGCCTGTGCAGGCCATAGCATTCACCAAAATGCTGGATCTGTTTATCACCCTGTTCTTTCTGGTTGAAATCGTTATTCGTTTTGTTGCTGAGCCAAATAAGCGGCACTTCTTTAAAAGCGGTTGGAACGTATTTGATACGCTGGTGGTGGTAATAAGTCTGATACCAATTGACGACTCTGAAATGGCATTGTTGGCTCGTTTGGTCAGAGTGTTCAGAGTTTTGAGGATGATATCGGTGATTCCTGAGTTGCGCATCTTGATTAACTCTTTAATCAAGGCCTTGCCACAGCTGGGCTATGTCATGCTTTTGATGTTTATCATCTTTTATATCTATGCTGCTGTCGGAAGCTTTTTATTCCAAACAA
>NZ_LWGJ01000443.1:0-736 GCF_001635845.1 Oleiphilus sp. HI0132
CTTCATCTACACTAACAGAAGTAGGTTGCGTAGAAATTTGAACAGGGTCTATCACAACTACTGGTGGCAATTCGTTAACTACTACTAAAGCAGTCAAAGACTCCAGGGTACCTGACTCATCGCTCACCAGAACATCATAACTGCCTGAGTCGGAAGTATCTGCAGCTGAAATCAATAGTGAACTTAGTACCGCCCCTTGAAGCTCAACACCATCTCTACGCCACTGATAGCTTAGCTCGCCACCGGTAGCTCCCACACTTAATAAGACCTCTTCCAACTCATCAACAATTACACCTTGAGGCTGGCTAATAATTTCGAGGTCAGGAGTCTCGTTAAGCTCTGCTACGTCGTTATAGGAATCATTCGTTTCCTGTCTAACCGCCGCAAATGTCTCGGCATGTTCACTATCTGGAAGCGCTTGCTCTAGATCTAATGCAATTTCGCTTGCCTCTAGAAAAACCTCATCCAGAGTAATCTGTTCATCGCCCTCAGTACTTTGAGCCCCTAGAACGCCATCACTGGCAATCACTTCCTCTACATGTTCGATTACTTCTTCAATCGTATCCCAACGACCCAGCTCAACCATTGACAAGAAAGAGGCTGACAAAACACCCATTTCCAGTTCTGCTTTTGTAATTGAACTATACGACTCAATAGCAGTTAAATCTGCTGGCGCCAAACGCATCGCACCAGCATCTAGATCTAGCAAGTCTTCAATGTGAGCGATAGATTCCTG
>NZ_LWGJ01000444.1:0-692 GCF_001635845.1 Oleiphilus sp. HI0132
GAACATGCACTTAAGACCTTGGTTTGCTTCTCCCACTAGCCAGCCTTTGGCATTTTCAAAGTTCATTACGCAAGTCGCTGATGCTTTGATTCCCATTTTGTGCTCAAGGCCTCCACAAAATGCTGGATTGCGCGACCCGTCTTCAAGCACTTTTGGGACGACAAATAATGAGATACCTTTGCTGCCTTCTGGGCTGCCAGGTATTTTAGCCAGCACTAAATGGATGATATTGTCGACAAGATCATGCTCTCCGCCGGTAATCCAGATTTTTGTTCCACTGATAGCGTAGCTGCCATCAGGGTTCTCTTCAGCTTTTGTGGTGATTAGGCCCAAGTCGGTTCCGCACTGAGGCTCGGTCAAGCACATGGTGCCAGTCCAAATGCCTTGTATAAGCTTTGGTAGGTAGGTTTGCTTTTGTGCTTCTGTACCGTGCTGCTGGAGTAAGTCTATCGCACCATGAGATAAACCTGGGTACATGCCAAACGATAGGTTCGTTGAACAGACCATTTCATCAACAACGTTTTTTAGTAAGTGTGGTAAGCCTTGCCCGCCAAACTCAGGCGCAGACGACAAACCACTCCATCCACCTTGTTGGTAGTGTTCGTAGGCTGCTTTGAAGCCATTTGGAGTTTTCACTGTTTTAGTGTCTGGATCGAATTGGCACTCTTCTCTGTCACCAGATGTATTGATAG